>CADBPF010000066.1 GCA_902796545.1 uncultured Ruminococcus sp.
CGCGCGAAAACCTCGTGCGGGAGGGCAAGGATCCGGAGCATATCTATATCACGGGCAATACCGCGATCGATGCGCTCGCCACGACCGTGCGCAAGGATTATTCGCATCCCGAGCTCGACTGGGCGAAGGACAGCCGGCTGATCGTTCTCACGGCGCACCGCCGCGAGAACCTGGGCGAGCCGATGCATCAGATGTTCCGCGCGATCCGTCGGATCATCGACGAATTTCCCGACACGAAGGCGATCTATCCGATCCACATGAATCCGCTCGTGCGCGAGGCGGCGCGTGAGCATTTTGGCGATTGCGACCGCGTGCATCTGATCGAGCCTTTGGAAGTGATCGATTTCCACAACTTCCTTGCGCGCTCCTATCTGATCCTGACCGACTCCGGCGGGATCCAGGAAGAGGCGCCCTCGCTCGGCAAACCGGTGCTCGTATTGCGCGATACGACCGAGCGCCCCGAGGGGATCGACGCCGGCACGCTCAAGCTCGTCGGCACGGACGAAGGGAAGATCTACGAGGCGGCAAAGACGCTTCTGACCGACAAAGCCGCGTACGACGCCATGGCGCACGCGTCCAACCCCTACGGCGACGGCAAGGCGTGCAAGCGCATCGCGGACATCCTGTTATCCACTTTGTAAAAGACGCACTCGACCGCGGGTGTTTTCCGAAGCCGGAGAACACCCGCTTTTGCTTGACTTTTTTGCCAAGTTGTGATACGCTAACCGATAGAGAACTTCGTTTGAGGCATCGCACATGAAACTGAAATTCAAAGTCACCGGGATGAGCTGCAGCGTTTGCGCGGCAAGCGTGGAAAAGGCGGCGGGGCGCGTGGCGGGCGTGCAAAACGCGGGCGTGAGTCTGTCGGAAGAGCAGCTGATCTGTTTCGGCACCGAACAGATGGATGCGGACGCGATCCGGCGCGCCGTTTCCGACGCGGGTTTCGGCGCGGAATTGGTCCAGGGGATCAAAGCGCCCGATAAACGCGAAAAAACGCGCGCGGATCGGGAGATCTTCGTTCGCCTGATCGTATCGTTTCTTTGTTTTTTGCCCGTGTTTTATCTCGCTATGGGTGAAATGTTTAAAATTCCCGTGCCCGAATTCTGTTCGCGGATGGAAAGCCCGCTGGTCAACGCCTGCCTGCAGGCGCTTTTCACGCTTCCCGTGCTGATCTTAAACCGGGTCTTTTACCGGCGGGGCGCAAAGGCGGTGCTGATCGGAAAACCGAGTATGGATACGCTCGTATCGCTCGGAAGCGGCGCCGCGGTACTGTATAGCGCCGCACAGATCGTACGGCATCTGATCGACCGCACGTATGCGATCCCGACCTTGTGTTTTGAAAGCGCGGCGATGATCTTGACGCTCGTGACCTTCGGCAAATTCCTGGAGCATCGCGCGCAGCGCAAAACCTCCGACGCGCTCCACGCGCTGATGGATCTTGCGCCGGAGCGCGTGCGCGTACTGCGCGACGGAAAAGAAGTCTGGTGCGATCCGGAAGAATTGCGGCAAGGGGAACTGATCGTGATCCGCCCCGGCGAAACAATCGCCGCGGACGGGGTGATTTTTTCCGGCGAAAGCGCGCTCGATACCTCCACGCTCACGGGTGAGAGCATCCCGCGCGACGTGCGGACCGGCGACCGGGTCCTGTCCGGCAGTATCAATCTGCAGGGCGCGCTGACGGTCAAAATCGAGAAGATCCCGCAGGAAAGCACGCTTGCGCAGATGATCCGCTTCGTGGAGGAAGCCGGCGTGACCAAGGCGCCGGAAACGCGCCTTGCCGACCGGATCTCGGGCGTGTTCGTGCCGATCGTGACGGTCATCGCGGTGCTTGCCGCGGTCTTTTGGCTCGTTTACGGCAAGGATCTCGGGTTTTCGATCGCCATCGGGATCGCGGTCTTGGTCGTGAGCTGTCCCTGTGCGCTGGGGCTCGCCACGCCCGTTTCGATCACCGCGGCTTTGGGGAATTCCGCGCGGCGCGGGATTCTGATCCGTGAAGCCGGCGCTTTCGATCGGTTGAAAAAAGCGGACACGGTGGTTTTGGATAAGACCGGAACGATCACCGAGGGCAAACCGCGCGTGCAGAAGGTTTGCGCGGTAAACGATGAAAACGCGCTGCTGCGCACGGCGATCTCGCTGGAAGCCTTGAGCGAGCATCCGCTTGCCAAAGCCGTTTGCGCTTACGCGTTGGAGGTCCCGCGCCGTGAGGTCGAGGCGTTTGCCGCGGTCTTCGGCAAGGGCGTGCGCGGGACGATCGGCAAACAAACGGCGCTCGGGGGCTCGGAGGCTTTTTTGAGGGAAAACGGCGTGGATACCTCCGCGCTTGCCGGTTTTGCAGAAGAAGAATACCGCGCGGGCAATACGCTATTGCATTTTTCGCTCGGTGAAACGTATCTCGGCTTTTTTGCCGTGGCGGATACGGTGCGCGAACAGTCGGCTGACGCGATCCGGGCGCTTAAAGAAGCGGGACTTTGCGTTTATATGCTCACGGGCGACCGGAAACTCAATTCCGAAAGCCTGGCAAAACGCGTCGGGATTGACCGGGTATTGAGCGAGGTATTGCCGCAGGAAAAAGGCGCCGCGATCGACGCCCTGCGCGCCGAGGGCAAGCGCGTGATCATGGTCGGCGACGGCGTCAACGACGCGCCCGCGCTGATTTGCGCGGATCTCGGCGTTTCGCTTGGCAGCGGCACGGATATCGCCGTCAATTCCGCGGACGTGATCCTGCTTCACAACGACCTGTCCGATCTGCCGCGGCTGATCCGTTACGCCGCGCGCGTCGGCAGGGTGATCCGGCAAAACCTGTTCTGGGCGTTTTTCTATAATACTCTGGCGATCCCGGTCGCCGCGGGCGCCTTATATCTGCCCTTCGGGATCACCTTGAATCCCATGATCGCGGCGGCGGCGATGAGCGTAAGCTCGATTTTCGTCGTGACCAACGCATTGCGGCTTTACCGCGGAAAGGAGTTTTGACATGGAACGGACCTTACGTATCGAGGGGATGCATTGCGACGCTTGCGCACGGCGCGTACACGACGCGCTGATCAAAGTTCCCGGCGTCACGGACGCGGCAGTCGATCTTGCGCGGAAATGCGCCCGCGTGACGTTGAGCGCGCCGGTGGACGACGCGGTCTTTCGCGACCGGATTGATTTACTCGGCTTTACGCTTGTAAGCGCAAAGTGAACGCAAAACCATAAAAAAGGCTTTCTCCGATCGGAGAAAGCCTTTTTTTGACGCGGCGCTTATTGTTTTTTCCAGACGGCGGGAGAGAAGGTGAGCAAGATCGGAAGGATCTCCAATCGCCCGAGCAGCATCCCCACGGTCAGGGCGAGCTTGGAGGAGATCGCGAGGGTCGAGTAGTTCCCGGCGGCGCCGACCACGTTTCCGAAGCCCGGCCCGATATTGTTGAAGCAGGCGGTCACGGAGGTGAAGGTGGTTTCCAGATCGAAGTTGCCGGGGTCTAAACAGAGCAGTAAAAAGACCGCGATAAAGCAGATGATATACAAAACGAGATAGTTTGCCACGCTGTGCAGGGTGGTTTCGTCCACGCTCTTTCCCTCGAAACGGACGGTGCTGACGCTGCGCGGATGCAAGAGCCGTTTGAGCTCGCGCTTTGCCATTTTCAACAGCAAGACCACGCGCGCGACCTTGAAGCCGCCGCCGGTCGAACCCGCGGACGCGCCCATGAACATCAAAAGAAGCAGGATGCCTTTTGAAAGCTCCGGCCACAGGTTGAAATCGGTCGTCGAATAGCCGGTCGTGGTGATGATCGATCCGACCTGGAACGCCGAATGGCGGAGCGCCTCGGAAAAGTCCGGAAAGATCGAGGAAACGTTGATCGTGATCACGGTCACACAGGTCACGATCACGCCGAGATAGCACCAGAGTTCCGTGCTCTTCAAAACGCTCTTGAAGCGGCGGATCAACAGTAAAAAGTACAGATTGAAGTTGATCCCGAAAAGGATCATGAAGGCGGTGATGACCCATTGACAGTAGGGGCTGTAGCTTGCGATACTGTCGTTTAAGACGCCGAAGCCGCCGGTGCCGGCGGTGCCGAAGGACAGCGTGATACTGTCGAAAACCGGCATCCCGCCGCAGGCAAGGAAGATCATTTCCGCCACGGTCAGCGCGATATAGATGAGATATAAGATCCGCGCGGTCTCTTTCACGCGGGGAACGAGCTTCCCGACCACGGGCCCCGGCATTTCGGCGCGCAGGATATGGATGGAGCGATCCGTGAAATTCGGGATGATCGCCACGATAAAGACCAAAACGCCCATACCGCCGACCCAATGCGTGAAACTGCGCCAGAAGAGGATCGATCTCGATAGGGATTCGACCTCGGTCAAGATCGAGGCGCCGGTCGTGGTAAAGCCGCTGACCGTTTCAAACAGCGCGTCGATATACGAGGGGATCGCGCCGCTCAACACGAAGGGCAGCGCGCCGATCACGGACATCCCGATCCAGGCAAACGCTACGATGGCAAAGCCCTCTTTGGCATAGATCACGGCGCCGCCGTTGCGGGTCAGGATCCGCAGCGTAAGCCCGCAAAGAAGCGCGATCGCCGCGGTGATGAGAAAATTCAGCACCTCGCCGTCGGCATAGATCAGAGAAACGGCGATGGGCAGGAGAAGCAAAACGGCTTCTAAAACCAAAATACTGCCCAAGGTGCGAAAGACGATTCTGCGATTCATGACGCCCCCGTTATTTCGCGATGTCGGAAAGGTCGTTGATGCGGTGACCCGCGCTCAGCACGATCACGCGGTCGTGCGGCAGGATATAGTCTTCGCCGGAGGGGAGGATGGTCTTGCGGCCGCGGATGATCCCGACGATCAGCACGTTGTCCCGCAGCTGCATCTCTTTTAAGGGCACGCGGGCGTATTTGAAATTCTCCCGGACGGAGAATTCCAGCGCTTCCGCCTTGCCGTCCATCAGCTGATAGAGCGTTTCGATATTACTGCCGAGCGTGTTTTCCAAGGCGCGCGCGTAGCGCACGAGAATATCGGAAATGATCTTTTTCGGAGAAACGATGCAATCGAGCCCCAGCTTTTCCGCAAGCGAGGCAAGCTCCGGACGGTTGACCTTTGCGATCACGTTGGGCACGTTATGTGTGGAGGCGAAAATGGAAATGAGGATGTTTTCTTCGTCCATCCCGGTAAGCGAAACGAACGCGTCGGTGGAATCGATGCCTTCCTCCAACAAGAGCTCCTGCTGGGCGCCGTTGCCCATGATCACGGTAGCGCCGGGCACGGCGGAGGAAAATTCCAGGCATTTGTCTTTGTCGATCTCGATGACTTTCACGGAGTTGCCGCCGGACAAAAGGTGCTTTGAGAGATAATAGGCGGTACGGCTTGCGCCGAGGATCATCACGTTTTTGGATTGTTTCGCGGCAATGCCGAGGGTGCGCAACAGCTTCGGCAATTCCGCCGTTGCGGCAAAAAGCCCGATCTTATCGCCGCTTTTCAAGGCGAAGCTGCCGTCGGGGATATAGAGATCTTCGCCGCGTTGTACGGCGCAGACCAAGAAGTTCAGATCCGCTTTTTTGCGCAAATCCGAGAGGATCACGCCGTCGAGCGGCGAGTTTTCCTTGAGCTTCAAGATCGCCATCTCGAAGTTGCCGCCGGAGAAGGTCTCTAAATTGATCGCACCGGGCAGCTTCAAGATATGGAACAATTCCTTTGCCGCCAAAAAGTCCGGATTGATCGACATGGAAAGATCCAGCGTCTGCCGCAAAAAACTCAAGCCGGCGTCGTTATATTCGGGATTGCGGATGCGGGCGATCGTGTGCTTCGCGCCCATCTTGCGGGCGATAAAGCAGCTGAGCATATTCAGTTCGTCCGAGCCGGTCACCGCCACGAAGAGCTCCGCGTTTTCCACGTCGGCCTCGGTGAGCGTGTCGCAGTCTGTGCCGTTGCCGCAAACGCAGATCACGTCGTAGATATTGGAGATCTCTTCGATCACGCTGTCGTCGTTGTCCACGGCGACCACGTCGTGACCCTCCTGGACCAGACTGGACAAAATAGCGGTCCCGATCTTGCCGCAGCCCATCACGATAATCTTCATGTCAAATAACCTCGTTTCATGGAAGTCGTCTCATTATACTACTTTGCGAGCGGATTTTCCACAGTTTTTCCAAGTTTTCTTAATCGAACGCCGCGTTCAGGGTTTCCAGATTGCGCCGCATCAGCGAGAGATAATCGGACCCCTCGTTTTGCTCGGTGCGCGTGAGATTGTGGCAGGAATGGAGCAGCGCGGTCTTGCAGCCGCACTCGGCGGAAACGCTGTTTGCGATGCGCTGATCGGAGGTCTCGGTATAAAACACGGTGGGGATCCGTTTTTCGCGCACGGTCCGGATCAGCTCGGATAAGCGGCTCGCGCTCGGCTCGCCGTCCTCGCCGCAGCCGGAGACGGCGGCAAGGCAGTCCAGTTCGTAATCCCGCGCAAGATAGGCAAAGGGGAAGCGATCGGCAAACACGAGCGTGTGCCCTTTGGCGGCAAAGGCGCGATAGCCCGCGTCCAATTCCGCTAAAGCGGCAAGATAGGTATCGCGGTTTTGTAAGATCGTATCGGCGTTTTCCGGGGATTGCGCGCACAAGCTCTCCGCGATCGCGGTCACGATCCGTTTTGCGCACGCGGGGCTTGTCCAGATATGCTCGTCGGATTCCTCCGGCTCGTCAGCTTCCGCGATCGGCGTGATCGCGTCGATCAGGCGCAGACTGCGCGACGCTTCGCGCTCTGCGGAAACCAGCATCGCTTCGATCGGCTCGTCCGATTCGCCGCCGACGTAGAGAAAGAGATCGCTTTGCGAAATCGCGATCAGATCCTGCGGGGTGGGCTCGTAGGAATGGGCGCTCGCGCCCGATTTGAGCAAGAGAGAGACCTCGCCGCAGTCGCCGCAGAGATTGCGCGCAAAATCGTAAAGCGGGAAGACCGTGGCGACAATCTTCAGTTTTCCCTTGGTTTCAGGCGGCGTTTTCCCGCAGGCGAGCAGACTGACGACAAGCAGGACCGCAAGACAAAAGAGAACGCAGCGTTTCATTCGCCGTTTCCTCTGCATTGGGCGCATTCGCCGTAAAAGACGGTATCGGCGTGGTTCACGAAAAAGCCGTGTTCTTTTTCGATATGCTCGGCAAGCTTTGAGATCTCCTCGCAGTCCGCGTGGATCAGCTTGCCGCATTTCTGGCATTTCAAATGGAAATGGTGCAGGCAGGCGCTCTCCGGGGAAACGTACTGGAAGGTCGCGCTGCCCGCGCCGGCGGGGGCAAAACGCTTCAAGAGCTTTTGCTCGCAGAGCAGATCGACCGTGCGGTACGCGGTCGCTTCTCCGACGGTTTGCGCGTGCTTGGAAAGCTCCGCGATCAGATCGCGGATCGAATAACAGTTTTCCTTATGCTCCCGGAAAAAGGACAGAATCAGTTCTCTTTGACGGGTCTTGTACTGCCGCTCCATGGCAAACTCCTTTTTATAATCTGAAAATTATTTTCAAATTATATCACGAACGGTCCGAAAATGCAAGAAAAACCGGCGAAGATTTCTTCGCCGGTTCAAATCGGTCGGGTCAGTCGGAAAACTCGCCCGGGTCGCAAAGCGCGCGCTCGTCGGTATAACGCCCCAGGCGCTGGGCGGAGGAAAACGCGTAGGCGCCGAGATAAAAGGCGGACGCGATCTGTACGATCAGGTCGTGGACCGAGGGGATGCGGGAATACGCGTCGTAGGGGCTTGCGGGAAACGCGAACAGCACGAGGATCGGGAGCGTATAGGTCAGGATCGCGCAGAGCCCGAGCATACCGGAGAAGAACAAAAGCCCGTAATGATAGGTGCTTCGTTTCGGTAAATTGAACTGCGACTGCGCGTATAAGAACACGGCGATCAAGGCAAGCGAGAGGATCTGCCAGTTCTGATTTTCGCCGGTCGGGTTGCGGCTCGCGGTCAAAAAGCAGTTGAAGAGCTTTACGGTCGCCCACACGAGCGGGACGAGAGACGCAAGCGCGCGCCGCGCCGAATAAAAGGGCAGCAGACGCGAATACTGCGCGAGGAAAAAGACGCCCGACAGAATGGCAAGCACCTGTTCCGCCCAATCAAGCGGCGTTTCGGGGACGGATTCTGAAATGATGAACACCGAAAAGGTGATCAGCGAAAAGCCCAAAAACGCCGAGGCAAAGACCCGCACGGATCCGTTGGGAGAAAAGACGAGCTCGCTTCCGGCGGTGAGCTTCCCGTTTTGCATAAAAGATACGGGGGGATGCAGTTTTTCCGTCTGTTCCTCCGGCGACAGAAAGCGCGGGCGAAAGACCGTGGTCAAAACAAAGAAGAAAACAATCAGCGCGAAAAAGAGGTAGTCGAATAAGGTCGCCCAGAAGGAGTTTTTGAGAAAAACGCCGGTTTGCGGATCGGTCAGGTCGCGCAGGATAAAAAAGCGCCCCACGGGGAATAAGACCGCGCAAACCAACAAAAAGATCGATGCGGTCTTAAAAAAGGCGGTTTTTTTGTTCCAATCCATAAAATCCTCGCTCAATCATCTTAAGAATGATTCTATTATAAAACCCGAAGTCTGTTTTTGCGCGGGAATTTGCAAAAATTTACAAAGTTTTAAAATTTTGATTAAAACAGACTGATCTGCGCCGTTTCGGGCAGATCGCCCATACTGCCGCCGATCCGGAGTTTTTCCAAGACGCTGGAATTGACTTTCGCATAGGTCTGCAGATCGTCCTGGGAGAAGATCTTGCCGCTCTTCATCGCGTCCGCGATGCTCTGTGCCGCGGTATCGCCGACGCCGTTGATCGCAATGAGCGGCAGGCGCATCTTCCCGTTTTCGGGCAGGAACAAAAACGCGTCGCTCTGTGTGAGCGTGGCGGGCAAGAGTTCGATTTTGCGCAGACGCATTTCCAAAAGGATCTGCATGGCGGTCAGCGTGTCTTCTTCTTTTTGCGAGGCGCGCACGCCGAGCTCGGACAGCTCCGCGATGCGGCGTTTGAGTTCCGGCAGCGGCAAAAACGCGAAATCCGCGTCAAAGCCGTCCGGCGCGGCGGAAAAGTAGGAGCAGTAGAATTCCAGGGGCATGTGCACCTTGTACCAGCCGAGCCGAAGGGCGGAAATGATATACGCCGCCGCGTGCGCTTTCGGGAACATATAGGTGATCTTTTTGCAGGATTCGATGTACCATTCCGGGATCTTGTGCTCGCGCATCACTTCTTCCTGCTCGGGCAGAAGCGTTTTGTCTTTTTTGCGCACGCGCTCCATGATGTCAAAGGAAAGCTTTTTGTCTAACCCTTTTTGCATCAGATAGACCATGATACTGTCGCGCGTCCCGATCACTTCGCCGATCTTGCAGGTGCCCTCGGCGATCAGTTCTTCGGCGTTGCCGAGCCACACGCCCGTGCCGTGGGAAAGACCGGAGATCTGCAAAAGATCGGAGAAGCACAGGGGCTTCGTTTTTTGCAATAGCCCGCAGACAAAGGGCGTGCCGAGCTCCGGCAGGGCAAGCGTGCCCGTGGCAAAGCCTAAATCCTCCGCCGTGACGCCGAGCGGTTTCGGGGAAAGCAACAGCCCCAGCACCTCGGGATCGTTCATCGGAACGTCGAGAACGCTCGTGTGCGTGAAATCCTCGATCATCTTGTACTTGGTGGGAACATCGTGACCGAGAATGTCTAATTTATAGATCGTTTCGTGCAGATATTCGTAGGGGAAATGCGTGGTGATAACGCCCGCGTTTTCCTTGTCGGCGGGGTGCTGGACGGGCGTGAAATCGTAGATCTCTTTATCCCGCGGGATCACGATGATGCCGCCGGGATGCTGTCCCGTGGTGCGTTTGATGTCCGTGCATCCGCTGACGATCCGCTGCAGCGCCGCCTTGGATAAGAACAATCCTTCGCCCTCGGCAAATTTTTTCGCGTAGCCGAACGCGGTCTTTTCCTTCACGCCGGAGATCGTACCGGCGCGGAACGCTTTGTCGTGCCCGAAGAGTTCTTCGGTGTATTTGTGCGCCTTGCTCTGCGCAAAGCCGGAGAAGTTCAAGTCGATATCCGGCTCCTTGTCGCCGTCGAAGCCCAAAAAGGTCTCGAAGGGGATATTGTGGCCGTCCTGGAGCATTCGCGTGCCGCAATGCGGGCAATCTTTGGGGGGCATATCGAAACCGCTGCCGTAGGTGCCGTCGTCCGGAACGAAATCCGAATAGTGGCAGTTCGGGCAGAGATAGTAGGGCGGCAGGGGATTGACCTCCGAGATGCCGGAGAGGGTCGCGACGAGCGAACTGCCCACGCTCCCGCGGCTCCCGACGTGATAGCCGAAGCTTTCGCTGTTTTCCACCAGACGCTTTGCGATCACGTACAGGATCGCGTAGCCGTGCTTGATGATCGGCGTAAGCTCGCGCTCGAGCCGGTCTTCCACGATCTTCGGCAGTTTATCGCCGAAGAGCTTGTGCGCGCTTTCGTAGCATTTCTGGCGCAGCTCCTCGTCCGCGCCCTCGATGATCGGCGGGTATTTGCCCGCGGGGATCGGGGAGAGGCGGTCGATCGAATCGGCAATGCGGTTCGGCGCGTCGATCACGACCTCGCGCGCGTCCTCCGGAGAAAGATAGGAAAACTCGTCGAGCATTTCCCGGGTCGTGCGGAAATACAGCGGCATATCGCGCAAGGCGTCGCCGTAGCCCTGCGCGTACTGCAAGACCTGACGGTAGATCTGATCCTGCGGGTAAAGAAAATGAACGTCGCCCGTGGCGCAGCAGGGTTTCTGCTGTTTTTTCGCGATGGCAAGCACCTTTTTGTTGTACTCGCGCAGACGATCCATACTGTCCACGAGCCCTTTTTCGATTAAAAAGGCGTTGTTTGCCAGGGGCTGGATCTCGAAATAATCGTAGAAATCCGCGATCCGGTACAGTTCGGCGTCGCTCTTTCCGGTGACGATCGCGGTGTAAAGCTCGCCCGCCTCGCAGGCGCTTCCGATCAAAAGCCCCTCGCGATATTGCTGGAGCACCGTTTTCGGCAGACGCGGGAAGCGGCGGAAATAATCGAGATAGGAAAACGAAATGAGTTTATAGAGGTTTTTGAGCCCGGTCTGGTTTTTCGCAAGCAGGGTGATATGGCGCGTGGGCAGGCGCTTGGGATCCGAACCCTCCGCCATGGCGGCGGTCAGGGCGCTGATCGTCCGGATGCCGTCGCACTTCATGCGCTCGATCATCTTGTTAAAGATCTGCGCGAGCATCACGGTATCGTCCACCGCACGATGGTGATTGAAATCGCCCAAACGGTAGAATTCGGCGAGCGTGTCGAGTTTATGTTTGTTGAGTTCGGGATTGAGATAGCGCGAGAGCGCCACGGTATCGAGATAGGAGTTTTCAAACGAAAGGTTTTCTCTGACGCAGACCGTGCGCACGAAGCCGGTATCGAACGAGGCGTTGTGCGCCACGAGCACCGCGTCTGCGGCAAAGTCCAAAAAGGCCTTTACCGCGTCCTTTTGAGAGGGCGCGCCCCGCACCATCTCGTCGGTGATGCCGGTCAGGCGCGTGATCTCCGCGGGGATCGGCATTCCCGGATCCACGTAGGTCGAGAAGGTGTCTTCGACCTTTCCCGCGCGAAAACGCACCGCGCCAATCTCCGTGATCGCGCAGCTTGCCGCGGAAAGACCGGTCGTTTCCAGGTCGAACACCACAAAAGCGTCGGTCAGAAAATCCGCGTCCGCGTCGCCGTGGAAGGCGCGGGCGGTATCGTCCACGAAATAGCCCTCCATGCCGTAGAGGACCTTGAAGTCCTCCGGCAGACGGCCTTTCTTCTGCAGTTTTTTAACGGCGTTCATCGCCATCGGGAACGCCTGCGCGTTGCCGTGGTCGGTAAAGGCGACCGCCTTATGCCCGAATCTCGCCGCCAATTCAATGATCTCTTCCGGCTTGGCGAGCGCGTCCATCGCGGACAGGGAAGAGTGCAGATGTAATTCCACGCGCTTTTCGGGCGCGTCGTCGGTCTTTAAGATCTCGCGGATCCGCACGATCGCGTTTGCCATGCAGGTCGGCTCGTTGTCGTCATAGGTATCGGGACTGATCTTGCCCTCGATCATCAGCGGCGTGCCGACGGGGATCTCCGCAAGTTCGCGCGCGGTCTGAACGGAGGAAAGCACCTTGACCGTGACGGACGCGGCGTCGTCGGTGAGATAGAGCGTCAGGATCCCGCGGGTGCCTTTTTTGCTTTCGCGGTAGTCGCTGGCAAAGAGCTTGCCGCAGAACAGCTGCACCTCGTCGTTCGCCTTCAAGGCGGAGATCGGCATCAGACGGCTTAAAATCGGCTGGGCGATCTTTTTGCCATAGAGCGGCTCGCCGTCGTTCAGATCAAAGGTGTGATAGCCGCAAACGATCAGGTTCTGATCTTCGTTGAACGACAACTCGCTTTTTTCGGGATACACGCCGCTGTTTGAATTCGTATAGTCTGTTCGGCGTTTTTCAAAGACGATCTGCGCCTTGTCCACGCTGCGGTTGTAGTCCTGAAGGTTCAGATCCTCGCCGGAAAGCGTCACGGTCAGTTCCGTTTTGAACTGCGCGCGGACGATCTCTTTGATTTTCGCGCCGCAATCGGCGTTTTGCGCAAGGCGCAGCATCCCGGGGGCAAGGGAGATTTTTAAGGTCGTACCGTCGCACAGGTCCGCGGCGCAATTCTTGAACAGGCTCTGCGTGCCGATAGCTTCGTCTTCCAGATACCGAAAAACGTCGCTTAAATCGTCGAGCGAAAAGGAACGGTCCGGATATTCCGGGCGCACGCGGCAAAAATTCAAAGAGTAGAGCTCCGCAATGTCGTTTTGCAGACTCAATACCGTTTCCGGATTCAAAGGGGCGTCCGACGCAAGAAAGATCTCCATGCGCCGGTTTTCTTTATCGATGGTATAAGAATACTCCTTGACAAGACTCAACAGCGCGATCTGCTCGTCTGTCGGATAGAGCTTGCCAAAGCAGGATAAAAAGGGTTTTTCGGGGTAGGTTCGGTTCATGTGGTTTTCAGCGTTGAGCTTCCTCTAATTTTTGCAGTTCCGAAAGCAGGCGGGGAACGATCTCTTCCTGCGGGATCTTTTCCATGATCTCGCCCTTGGCGAAGAGCAGGGCTTCCCCGATCCCGCCGGCAACGCCGAGATCGGCTTCCTTTGCCTCTCCGGGACCGTTGACCGCACAGCCCATAACGGCTACCTTCACGGTGCGGGAAAAGTGAAAAGAACGCGCTTTGAGGGCTTGCTCCAGCTCTTCCACGATCGCCAGAAGATCGATCTTCGTGCGGCCGCAGGTGGGACAGGATACGACTTCCACGCCGCCCGATTGCCGTTCGCAGGCGGCAAGGATGGAGCGGGCGGCATAGACCTCCTGCACGGGGTCGGCGGTCAGCGAAACGCGGATCGTGTCGCCGATGCCGTCGCAGAGCAGCGCGCCGATGCCGATTGCATTTTTCAAAACGCCGCGCTCGTAGGCGCCCGCTTCGGTCACGCCGAGATGGATGGGGTAGTCGCAGCTTTTTGCGATCAGCCGGTTGGCGGCGATGCTCATGGGCACGGACGAGGATTTGACCGATACGACGATCTGATCGAAATCGCAGGCCTCCAGAGCGTGCACGGCGTTCATGGCGCTTTCGCACAAAGCTTCGGGGCAGGGATGCCCGTATTTCGATAAAAGCGGGGCTTCCAGCGAGCCGCCGTTGATCCCGACGCGGATCGGGATCTGCTTTTTTCGCGCGGCGTCGGCAACGGCGCGCAGGCGCTCCTGACCGCCTAAATTCCCCGGATTGATGCGGATCTTGTCGGCGCCCGCGTCGATCGCGGCAAGCGCCATTTTGTAATCGAAATGAATATCCGCGACCAGCGGAAGATCGACGGCGTCTTTGAGTTTGCCGAGCACCTTTGCCGCGCCGGGCGTCGGCACGGTCAGCCGCACGAGATCGCAGCCCGCGTTTTCGAGCGCCCGGATTTGTTTGAGACAGGCGTCGTAGTCTTCGGGGTCAGTATTGCACATGGATTGTACCGCAATCGGTGCGTGACCCCCGAGGATCAGATTTTTAACGCGGATCGGTTTTGCCGGGCGACGGTTTTGCATCTTAACCTCCCACGAGCCGCAGAACGTCCATCACGGTGACAAACGCCATCAGCGCGAGCAAAACGATCATACCGATCGCGTGCACGAGTCCCTCTCGTTTCTGATCGATCGGCTTGCGGCGGATCATTTCGATGAGCACGAATAAAAGCCTGCCGCCGTCGAGCGCCGGCAGGGGCAGTAGGTTGAAAATACCGAGGTTTATGCTGACGAAAGCAAAGAGATACAAAAGGGAAGAAAACCCGTAGCTTGCGGCCTCGGAGATCGATTTCGCCGCGCCGACCGGACCGGAGACGCCCGCAACGCCGAATCTGCCGGCGATCAGTTCCACGAGCGAACGATAGATGATCTTCCCGGTGGAGAAGCTTTCCCGGAAGGTTTCGCCCAGAGTGCCGAAAAACCCGTTCAAGGGGCGGCGTTCCAAAGAAAAGTCCGGCTCGCCCATCACCACGCCGCTTTCGCTCGTGACGGGGAAATACACGTCGTTGACCGCGACGATCTCGTCGCCGCGCTGCACGGTAAGCGAGCTGGGCGAGGAGCCGGCAAGCGCGATCTCCCAGACAATATCGCTGTAACCGGAAACGCGGGCGGAATTGACCGTTAAGATTGTGTCGCCGATCATCAGTCCGCTTTCCGCGGACTGCGCGCGGTATTTCGTAACGGTGAAGGTCTCCGGGTCGATCTCGAAATCCGCCACGCGGGTAAAGGCGCCGTTGACGTAGCGTTGGGGGAACCCGATGCCCTCCAGTACCACGGTCTCTCCGTTTCGCAAAACGGTCAGATCGCAGAGCTCGGTCCCGAGGTCGGAAATCGCGGTCTCAAAGGCGGTCTTCGAGGTGATCGGAACGTCGTTGACCTGCACGATCCGATCCCCGAACTGCAGTCCCGCCGCGGCGGAGGGCACGAAATACCCGTTCACCGTGTTGGAGATATAGGCGCCGCGCGAGGAGACCACGAAAAACATCGCGATGACCGCGGTCAGGATATTCATGAACGCGCCGGCGATCAAAACGAGAAAACGCTGCCACGCCGGTCTGCGGCAAAAGGCGCGGGGGTCGTTTGTTTCCTCGCTGCCGTCGTCGTTTTCGCCGAGCATCGAGCAAAACCCGCCGATGGGCAAAAGCCGCAGAGAATAAAGCGTGCCGCTTTTTTTGGAGCGGTGACTTACGATCTTCGGCCCCATACCGAGCGCGAATTCCAGAACCTTGATCTTGCATAAACGCGCCACGCAGAAATGGCCGAATTCATGAACAAAAATCATCACCCCGAAAAAGGCGATGACCAAAAGGATCGTCACAACCGTAGAAATAACGTTCACCTACTTTGCTTGCGAAATGGAAGCCTTGATCGAAGAGTCGAGTTCCAAGAGGTCGCGCGCGTCGCGAACGCTCGGCGCTTTGGTCGTTTCAAAGGTTTCGCGGACGATGGAAAAGATCTCCGGGAAACGGATCTTGTTTTGTAAAAACAGCGATACCGCGGCTTCGTCCGCTGCGTTGAGGATGCAGGGAGACGCGCCGCCGCGGCGCAGAGCTTCCCGCGCAAGATCGACCATCGGATATTCGCCCTCTTTCGTTTCGGAAAGCTCCAGCGAGAGATGCGTCAGATCCAGCGGCAGATTGAGCGCGTCCGCGCGCGCCGGATAGGTCAGCGCGAACTTGATGCAGGTATGCATATCCGGCGTGCCCATTTGCGCAAGGATCGCGCCGTCGCAAAACTCCGCGAGCGAATGGATCACGCTTTGCGGGTGCAGCGCGATCGTGATCCGGTCCTCCGGCACGCAAAACAGCCGCGCGGCTTCGATCAGCTCCAGACCCTTGTTCATTAGGGTCGCGGAGTCCACGGAGACTTTTTTGCCCATTTTCCAGATCGGATGACGGGCGGCCTCTTCGGGCGAGACCTCCCAGAGATCGTTTGGGTCTTTCCCGCGAAACGGCCCGCCGGAAGCGGTGATGATCAGGCGTTTCAGATAGCGCGGATCGTTCGGATCGCCTTGTAACACCTGAAAAATCGCGGAATGCTCGCTGTCGATCGGCAGGATCCGGCAACCGCTCTGCTTTGCTTCGGCAAAGATCAGGTCCCCGCCCGCGACGATGGATTCCTTGTTGGCGGTCGCAAGCGTCACGGGACGACGCGCGACCTCGATCGAAGGAAGCAGTCCGCAGATCCCGCCCATGGCGTTGACAAACAAATCGGCGTCGCACTCGCGCGCAAGACGCGTTGCGGCGTCGGCGCCGGAAAAGAGTGTGAAGCGCTCCGTTCCGGTCATAAAGCGGAGTCTTTGGGCGGCGTCCTCGTCGGCGACCGCGACGAATTCAGGCGCAAAAAGACGGATCTGCCGCGCCAAAAGATCCACATCGCGCCCGGCGGCAAGTCCCGTGACGGAATAGCCCAGGGCGGCGCAGAGATCTAAAGTTTGCGTGCCGATCGAGCCGGTAGAGCCCAATACGCAGATCCGTTTTGCCATCATAAAGCCGGGGTAAAGAGTTCGAAAAAGCCGGGATGACTGGTCATCACGGTCAATAGGATCGAAACGCCGATCACGCTGTCAAACCGGTCGAGCATCCCGCCGTGACCGGGGAAGATCGACCCGAAATCCTTGATGCTGTAATGCCGTTTGAACAGGGAGGCGATCAGATCGCCGAGCTGTGCAAAAACGTTGGCAAAGGCGCCGGTCACGGCAAGCAACAACAGATTTGCGTTGCCCCAACCGAAAGTATTGCACAAAAGCCCGAACAGGATACACAAAACGACGCTCGTGATCAGAGAGCCGATCGAGCCCTCCACCGTTTTTTTCGGGCTCAATTCCGGCGCAAGCCGGCGCGTGCCGAACACGCGGCCGCTGAAATACGCGCCCGTGTCCGAGCCCCAGGCGCAAAGCAGCGCGAGGATCACGAGCAGCAAGCCGTATTCCGCGCTTCTGTGACGCAATAAGATCAGCCCCGACAGAGCGTTGGTGAGAAAGAGCGTCAGCGCCGCGACCAGGGTGATCTGCGAGGTGTGAAAACGGTTTCTCGACAATACGCCGATCACGAACATAATGAAGAGAAACACGAGCGCGGCGTTGCCGAGAGAGGCGTCGCTCGTGCAGATCAGGGGCAGGGCGACGCTGTAGATCAAAGCGGGGATCGAAAGCGCCCAGAGATCCAGCATTTTGATACAGCACAGGATCTCGAACACGCAGATACCGCTGATCACGGCGATCGCCACGTTCCACAAAAACCCTTCGGAGAAGATGAGGAAGGGAATGAAGAGAACGAGCGCGATCGCGCCGGTCAGGATACGGGTTTTCATGAAACGGTAGGCTCCTTTCCTCCGGGATCGTTCAAGCCGCCGAACCGGCGGTTTCTGGTCTGGTAAGCGCGGATCGCCTCGTCAAGATCCTTTTCCGAGAAATCCGGCCACAAAACGTCGCTGAAATAGAGTTCCGCGTATGCGGATTGCCAAAGCAAAAAGTTCGAGATGCGCATTTCCGAGCCGGTGCGGATCAAGAGATCCACGTCCGGCATACCTTGCGTGGAAAGGTGTAAGGCAAGTTCTTCCTCGGTGATCGGGGAATCGTCGCCGGTCGCAAAACGGCGCTTCAAAACGGCGTTTGCGGCTTGCGTGATATCCGCTCTGCCGCCGTAGTTGAGGGCGATGTTCAGGTGATTCTTGATCTCGGTGCCGGTCGTCTGCGCCTTTTCGATCAACGCGCGCTCTTTTGCGCTGAACACGCTTGTGTCGCCCAAAAAATGGATCCTCGTGTGCGCGGCGCGCTCTTCCTTGAACCAGTCCTTGAGATAAAGGTCCAAAAGCTTCAAGATCCCGGCGATTTCCGCTTTCGGGCGCTTCCAGTTCTCCGTGGAAAAAGCAAAGAAAGTGATGACCTCGATGTTGCGGTCGAGGCAGGCGTTGCCGATGGCGCGGAAGGTCTTTGCGCCCTGAACGTGACCGGAAACGCGCGGCAGACCGCGGTTTTGCGCCCAGCGGCCGTTTCCGTCCATGATAAACGCGATATGACGCGGTACCGGAGCAAACCCGTCCATCAGATCGACATGATCTCTTCTTCTTTACGGGCCTGAACGGTCTCGATATTCTTGATATAGCGATCCGTCAGATCCTGGAGATCCTTTTCGGCTTTCTTCTGATCGTCTTCGGTCAGTTCGCCCGCTTTTTTCGCGGCTTTGATCGCGTCCATCCCCTCACGGCGGACGTTGCGGATCGCGACTTTACCGTCCTCGGCAAGCGCCATGACCTGCTTTTTCAGTTCTTTTCTGCGCTCCTCGGTCGGCTGCGGGAACACGAGCCGCAGGCTCTTGCCGTCGTTTTGCGGGTTGATGCCGAGATCGCTTTTCTGGATCGCGTGTTCGATCTCCTTGAGCATTTTCGGGTCCCAGGGGGTGATCAGGATGCTGCGCGCTTCCGGCACCTTGACCTCCGCGACCTGATTGATCGGGGTCGGCGTGCCGTAGTAGTCCACCGAAACGCGGTCCAAAACGGCGGGATTCGCGCGGCCGGCGCGGACGGTCGAAAATTCGCGCTCCACGGCGGCGATCGTTTTTTGCATTTTACTTTCATAATCCTGGATGGAATATGCCATGGTCTTATCTCCTTTCGATCAAGAAAACTTACGGGAAGGTCGTAAAACTTATGCTTCTACGATCGTGCCGACCTGCTCTCCGCAGACGGCGCGAACGATATTTTCGGGGTCGTCCAGACCAAAGACTAAAATCGGGATCTTGTTTTCCATGGAAAAGCTCGTGGCGGTGAAATCCATCACGGACAGGTGCTTGTCGAGGATCTCCATATAGTCGATCTGCGAGAGGCGTTTTGCATTCGGATCGACCTTGGGATCGGCGGTATAGACCGCGTCCACGTTTTTGGCAAGCAGGATGATATCCGCGTTGATCTCCGCGGCGCGCAGAGCGGCGGCGGTGTCGGTGGAGAAGTAGGGGCTGCCGATGCCGCAGCCGAAAATGACCACGCGGCCTTTTTGCAGATGCGAGACCGCTTTGTTGCGGATATAGGGTTCCGCGAACTGCTTCATTTCGACCGCCGTCATCACGCGGGTATCCAGCCCGAGCCGTTCCAGCACGTCCTGGATCGCCAGGCAGTTGATCGCGGTGGCGAGCATGCCCATGTGATCGGAGCGGGTGCGCTCAAAGTTTTTGCCGAGCTTGCCGCGCCAGATATTGCCGGCGCCCACCACGATGGAGACCTGAACGCCCATATCGACGCAGGTCTTGATCTTTTCCGCCACGGTTTGCAGGAAATCGTAATTCAGAATGCTGTGCTTTTCATTTTCCGGCATTCCCTGGCAAAGAGCCTCGCCGGACAGCTTCAATAACACGCGGTGATATTTCGGTTTTGGCATGGCGCACCTCTCACAGTATAATCTTTCCTATTATTTTATCTTTTTTTTCCGGATTTGTAAATAGATAAATTGTAAAATCGACAGATGAAAAATCGTCGATTTCGACAAAGGGGAGGGCAAACGAAAAGAGCGCCGCAAGGACGCTCTTTTTTGGGGACAGCCGTTTATTTGCCGCTTGCGAGTTTCGCAACCTCGGCGGCGTAATCTTCCTCTTTCTTTTCGATGCCTTCGCCTTTTTCAAAGCGGACGAAGGATTCGCACTTGACTTCCGACCCGATCTGTTTGGAAACGCTTTCCAGATACTGTTTCACGGTCAGTTTGTCTTCTTTCACGTATTCCTGGCAAATCAGGCAGGCGTTGTCGTAGAACTTCTCGAGCTTGCCTTCGGCGATCTTTTCGAGGATGTTCTGCGGCTTGTTCTTGTTGCGCTCGTCTTCCTGCATCTGTTTTAAGACGATCTCTTTTTCGCTTGCCAGCACGTCCGCGGGAACGGAGGCGGGATCGAGATAAGTCGGGTTCATCGCGGCGATCTGAAGCGCTAAATTCTTGGCGGCTTCTTTGTAGAGCGGGTTGTCGCTCACGGGCTCTGCGAGCTTGACGATAACGCCGATGGAGCCCTTGCCGTGTACGTAGGTGTTGGTCGCGTTCTCGACGATCACAAAGCGGCGGATCGAGATGTTTTCGCCGATGGTGAAGATCTTGTCTTTCAGCGCGGCTTCCACGTTCATATCCGAGTTGTAGGGAAGCGCCATGAGCGCGTCCAGATCCGCGGGACGGCGGTCGAGGATGATCTTCAATAACTCTTTGACGAAGGATTTGAACGCGTCGCCGTTGGCGGCGAAGTCGGTTTCGATGTTGACTTCGATCATGGCGGCGGTGCCGCAGCTTTCGCAGAACTCGATGTCCACGACGCCCTCGGCGGCGATCCGGCCGGCTTTTTTCGCGGCAACGGCGAGGCCCTTTTCACGCAGGATCTTGATCGCGGCTTCCGCGTCGCCGTCGGCTTCGACCAACGCCTTTTTGCATTCCATCATGCCGATGCCGGTGCGGGCGCGCAGATCTTGTACGTCTTTTGCAGTGATACTCATAATATACCTCCGGTTTTCAGAAAGATCGCACGCCCCGAAGAGCGTGCAGATCCGGTTTATTCTTCGGTCTTCTTGTCGTTGAGGGTCTCGCCCGGCGCGTCGTCGGGGGAGGCGGAGAATTCGGACAGAGTCACCTCGGGAGCGGCTTCGTCTTCCGCGTCGGCGACCTCGGCTTCGTCTTCCTCGTCAGCGAATTGTTCGCCCTGTTTGCCCTCCAAAACGGCGTCCGCGAGGGAAGCGGAGATCAGGCGGATGGCGCGGATCGCGTCGTCGTTGCCGGGGATCACGTAATCAATCTCGTCCGGATCGCAGTTGGTATCCACGATGGCGACCACCGGGATGCCGAGCTTGCGGGATTCCAAAACGGCGTTGCGTTCTTTGTGCGGATCGACGATGAACACGGCGGAGGGAAGCTCGGTCATTTGCTTGATCCCGCCGAGGTTGTGTTCCAGGTTGGCGATCTCTTTGCGCAAGGAAAGGACTTCTTTCTTGGGCAGCAGATCAAAGGTGCCGTCCTCGTCCATCTTTTCGAGCTTGTTCAAGCGGTTGATACTCTTCTTGATCGTTTTGAAGTTGGTGAGCATACCGCCGGGCCAACGGGCGTTCACGTAGAACATACCGCAGCGCTGGGCTTCTTCTTTGATCGCGTCCTGCGCCTGTTTTTTGGTGCCGACGAACAGGATGCTGCCGCCGTCCAGCGAGATCTGACGGACGAAATCGTACGCCTCGTCCATCTTTTTCACGGTCTTCTGCAGATCGATGATATAGATGCCGTTGCGTTCGGTGAAGATGTACTCCGCCATCTTCGGGTTCCAGCGTCTGGTCTGGTGACCGAAATGGACACCGGCTTCCAGAAGCTGCTTCATGGAAATGACTGCCATAGTGGGTGTTCCTCCTGATTTGGGTTTTGTTTTTTACCACCGCCGCGCCCGCGCCCCGCACGGTAATTTACCGACCCGCAAGACGGATAGCACGGCGTGCGTGATACCTTGGTAGAATAGCACAACTTCCTATAATATGCAAGCACAAAGACGCGCCCGTCAGACGCGTCTTTGAAAAATTTACAATTTGTTCACAATTTAGTCCGGCAGTTTCAGGTCGCCCTTGCGGATCCAGCCGAGTTTGCGCAGGATTTCGGAGATGCCGAGCGCGAGAAGCGCGGGAAAAACGAATTCCAAAAGCGCAATATCCAACAGGGTGATCCAGATATCCGTGCCGGAGGCGGTCATGGTCTGGAAGGTCATGATGGGGCCGACGAGCCCGCTCGTACCCATCCCGGAGCCCGTGGCGTTGCAGGTCAGTCCGAACACGGCGGTGGCGATCGGACCGAGGATCGCGCCGGAGAGCGTGGCGGGGAGCCAGACGACCGGGCGGCGCATGATATTGGGGATCTGCAGCATCGAGGTGCCGAGCCCTTGCGAGATCAGCCCGCCGAACTTGTTTTCCCGGTAAGATGCGACGGCAAAGCCGATCATCTGACAGGCGCAGCCAACCACCGCGGCGCCCGCGGCAAGACCGGAGAGCCCGCAGGAGATCCCGATCGCGGCGGAGCTGATCGGTAAAGTGAGGGCAAGTCCCATCAGAACGGCGACCACGACGCCCATTAAGACCGGCTGCTGTTCGGTGCCCCAGTTGATCCACGCGCCGATCTCTTTCATGAACGCGCTGACGGGCGGTCCGACCAGAAGCCCGATCGCGCCGCCGGAAAGAATGGTGACGATCGGAGTGACGAGGATATCGAGCTTCGTTTTCCCCGCGACGAGCGCGCCGATCTCTTCGGCGGCAAAGGCGGCGAGGAACGCGCCGAGCGGCTCGCCGGGCGCGCCGACGGTCAAAGTAAAGGCTTGTCCCGCTTCCAGCGCCAGGACCTGCGACGCAAAGGCGCCGATCAGCCCCGCGACGCCGGCGCTCACGACGACCATGGGCGCGCGGTTGAATTTCCGCGCCACGGCAACGCCGATGCCCGCGCCGGTCAGCGTTTTGGCGAGCGCGGCGATCTGGTTCAGCCAAAGGCCGACCGATCCCGGGATGTAACTTGCGATCTGCGCTAAAATCGTGCCGACGATGAGCGTGCAGAACAGACCCTGCGCCATCGCGGAGAAACCGTCGATGAAAAAGTGTGTTAAGGCCCTGCGTACCGGACCCTTGGATTTGTTTTCCGACATTTCGATGCCTCGCGTAGGTGGAGTTTGTTTGATTATACACGCATTTATCCGGAAATTCAAGTAAAAAAACGGCTTTCCCGCTCATGGAAAAGCCGTTTTCCGGATGCTTTTGTCAATATAAAACGTACCAGGCGCCTTCCACGAGCACCACGGTGTAGCTGGTCGAACGCTCTTCTGATTCCTCGCCTTCGCCGAGCAGGAAGGAAACTTTCACGTCGCACATGGCCTTTACGTCGGAGGCGGTAAGGTCGGTATCGTCGATCAGGTGACTGGAATTTTCGTCCAGACGCGTGCGCAGACCCTCGGCGGTGTAGATCGATTCCATGGACGCCTTGATCCCGGAGATCACCGGGCGGTCTTCGTCGGCCTTGGCTTCGTCGAGGATCGCCTGCATCTCTTCCGGAGTGGACGCGTCGTTGTATTCGTAATACATTTCCTGGATCGCGTCGCGGGAGGAGGGGGCAAAGCAGGACATATACTGCTGATAATCGTAATCCGTGTTCACGGCCTTAAAGCACTTGAGCGCGATCGCGGTGCCGCTGTTCAGATAGGCGTAGGCGCCGTACAACAGCCCGGCGCAGATAATCAGCATCCCGAGGATCGTGCAAAGCACGCTGACCAGCACCGGATGGCGCTTTTTTTCGCGCGGGGCGGGGAAGACGACGGGCGCTTCGGAAACGGGCGTTTCGACAGCGGGCGCTTCGGCAGCAGGGACTTCCGCGGCGGGGGTTTCGACAGCGGGCGCTTCCGCAGTAGGTGTGTCAACGGGTTCCGGTTGGGTCTGTTCGGGCGCTTCCAGGGGCGCGCCGCAGTTCTGGCAAAACTGATCGCCGGACGTGGCGGGGGTGCCGCAGGCTTTGCAATTCATAACGTTCTCCTTCATTTGTGTTTCGGTTTCAGAGTGATCCGTTTCTCGGGTCATTCCAATACGTACCAGGTCGTACCGATCTTGCCGACCAGATAGCTGAAATAATCGTCCTGCACCGTCCCCGACGGGTCTTGCACTTCGGTATGAACGCCGACGGACAGGATCCGATCGATCCCCGTCAGCGAAACGCCGTAGGTCTCGCTTAACCGGGAAAGAGTTTCTTGAAACAGTTTTTCGTCGTAGCACTCGTCCGGGATCTCAAAGCGCAGATCGGAAAACCGATAGGACTGCGTTTGGGAGAATTCCCGGAACCGATCGCGCAGATCGTTTACCGTTGCGCAGTCGTAGCGACCGATCAGTTTTTGCAAGACGGACTCCCGGATCGGCGGCGCCGTGCTGTCAAGCAGCGTATCCAGATCGTAGTCCGTGCTGGCGGCGATCGCCGCGGTGCGGACGAGTGATTCGATCGCGTCCTTGTCATCGTCGGAAACGAGTCCGAGCTGCGCGGTAAAATAATCCGCGCGCGAAGCGGGATCGTCTTTGGCGCCGCCGCTTTGCGACGCATAGACGCAATTTGCGATTTTGCCGCCGAAGAGCAGATACACGAGCGCGCAGGCGATCAGGATCAGAAAGATCAAAATCGCCGCGTAGATCCCGTGGGCACGGCGCACACCGTCTGCCGGGACCGCGTCAAACGCCGTTTTCAGGTCGCTTGACGGTTTCAGATCGGCTTTCGATCGCGCGCCGGGTCGCGGGTCTTCCTTTGCAGCTCTATCCTCGTCAAACTCGAATTCTTCCTCGAATTCGCCGAAAAAAGCGTCGTCTTCCTTCAACTGTTTTCCGCAATTCAAGCAATACAGATCGTTTTCTCCGACCGGACGATTGCAGCGCGGACAGACCATGATAACGCTCCTTTGACGGGATGAAACGGCGAAAGTGAAACGGCAAAGCGCTTTTTAGAGTATAGCCGTTTTCCGGTGAAATGTCAAATCCGCCAAAAATTTCATAAAGTGCTTGACAAGGCAAAAAATCTAAGGTATCATAAGAAACACGCTTTGGCGCGCGACGATTCATACGGCCCGGTAGTTCAGCTGGTTAGAACGCCAGCCTGTCACGCTGGAGGTCAAGGGTTCGAGTCCCTTTCGGGTCGCCAGCGGATTTAGCTCATTTGGTAGAGCGCGACCTTGCCAAGGTCGAGGTGGCGGGTTCGAGCCCCGTAATCCGCTCCAAACGGCGCCATAGCCAAGTGGTAAGGCCGAGGTCTGCAAAACCTCTACCCCCAGTTCGAGTCTGGGTGGCGCCTCCATGA
>CADBPF010000067.1 GCA_902796545.1 uncultured Ruminococcus sp.
CTCTGTATAATACCTTGTGTCTTTTAAGGCTTCTTTTCCATTTTCTCGGAATGCTTTCAATATATAACAGAGATAACTCTTGCTTATATCATATTCCTCACATATTTGTTTTAGTGTCTTATGGTTTATTTCGTGCTCTGTTACTATGGTAATCTTTTCTTCGTAGGTGAATGCATTTTTTCTCATTGTTTTCAACTCCTTGTTCTTTCTATTATATCACAAGGTGTCCTTTATTTTGTTGTCTACTTTATAGGTATCATATCACTCACTCCCGTTCCCGATCCGTTTTTTTCGCATTTCATTGCATTTTGCAAAAATGCGTGCTATACTGATTTCGTTTCCATCCAAATCTGTTCTGAAAAAGCGGATCCGGAGGTGTGTTTCATGATCCAAGTCGCGATTTTGGGATTCGGCGTGGTCGGCGGCGGCGTTGCCAAGGTGCTCGAAGAAAACGCCGCGCTTTTGCGCGCCCGTTTTCAGACCGACGTATCGTTGAAATATATCCTCGATATCCGCGATTTTACCGGTCACGCGATGGCGCAGCGGATCGTGCGTGATTTTTCGACGATCGAAAAAGACCCGGAGATCTCCGTGGTCTTTGAAGCGATGGGCGGCGTGCATCCCGCGCTGGAATACTCCCTTGCCGCCATCCGCGCGCACAAAAGCGTGATCACTTCCAACAAGGAGCTCGTCGCGCACCACGGACAGCTGCTGCTGCGGGAAGCCGCGACGGCGGGCGTGCGTTATCTCTTTGAAGCGAGCGTCGGCGGCGGGATCCCGATCATCCGCCCGCTTTCCGACTGTCTTGCCGCAAACCGCGTCACCTCGGTCACGGGCATCATGAACGGGACCACGAACTATATCCTGACCCAGATGGAGAAAAACGGCGCGAGCTTTTCCGACGCGCTCTCCGACGCGCAGGCGCGCGGCTACGCGGAACGCGATCCGAGCGCCGATATCGACGGCGTGGACACCTGCCGCAAGCTCTGCATTCTGGCGGATCTCGCCTTCGGCTATCAGGTCGATCCCGCGCGCGTGCTCTGCGAGGGCATCCGCAGGATCACGGAACAGGACATCTCCGACGCATCCGACGCCGGCTACCGGATCAAGCTGCTCGGTCACGTGCGCGAAACGGCAAGCGGGATCGTGCCGATCGTCGCCCCGTTTTTCATCAAAAAAACGCATATCCTGTCCGGCGTGTCCGGCGTGTTCAACGGCATCGGCGTGGTCGGCAATATGGTCGGCGAGACCATGTTCTTCGGGCACGGCGCGGGCAGCGCCCCCACCGCAAGCGCGATGGTCGGCGATCTGATCGAAGCGCTTGAGCGTCCCTCGACCCCGGTCGGCTGGTCGGATACCGCTCCGGATCATTTCGTGCAGGACGCGAAAACGCTCGCCTTTTCCCGTTACGCGCGTTTTGTATCCCCGACCAAAGCGCAAAAAGAAGCGATCCTGGATGCCGCAGACGCCGTACTGCGCGATAAGGACGGCACGCTTTCCGTGATTCTGAAACCGATGGACGCGCAAACGTGCGAGGTGTTCCTTGCTTCAATCATGCCCGCCTCTCCGGAAAGCGTGATCCGCATTTTCGTGCCGGGCGAATACGTACCGGAAGAATAATCAACGTCATGAAAAACGCTCTGCGTTCGCAGAGCGTTTTTGCTTATACTTTCAGACTATACGCGGATCCGGCCGAGCGTTTCCCCCACGGGATCGCGGATCACGAGATCGGCGAGCCGGTCCATCGGCGTGGGGTCGCGGTTGATGAGCACCAGACGGTCGCCGCGAAAATAGCGGATCATCCCCGCCGCGGGATAGACCGTGAGGCTTGTTCCGGCAACGATCAAGAGATCCGCCTGCGAGAGCGCGCGCACCGCGCCCTCCACAACCTCCTCGTCCAATCCCTCGCCGTACAAGACCACGTCCGGCTTGATGAGCCCGCCGCATTTTTCACAGCGCGGCACGCCGGGCGCGGACAAGATCGCCGCCTCGTCGTAAAACGCGCCGCAGGAAAGACAATGATTGCGCAAAGCGCTGCCGTGCAGCTCATAGACCCGCTTCGAGCCCGCCTTCGTGTGCAATCCGTCGATATTCTGCGTGATAACGGCGTTGAGCTTCCCCGCCTGTTCAAACGCGGCAAGCGCGAGATGCGCCTTGTTCGGACGCGCGTCGGGCGCGAGCATATTTTCCTTGTAAAACCGGTAGAATTCTTCGGTGTGCGAAAAGAAAAAGTCGTGGCTGAGCATCACCTCCGCGGGATAGGGGAATTTTTGCCGGTACAGCCCGGTTTCACTCCGAAAATCCGGGATCCCGCTTTCCGTGGAAACGCCCGCGCCGCCGAAAAAGACGACCGTTTCCGCCTGATCGAACCATTCCTGCAGCATTGTTTTTTCCTCACTTTCCGCTGTTAGCATACAACTTTGCGCGCACTTTTGCAAGACTTGCCAAAATGAAAAAAATAGGGTATGATATACAGTAAGAAGTTATTTCTCAAAAACACGCTCGAAAGGGTCAACGTATGAGCCGTATCAAAAGAGTCGCATCTTTGCTGTTCGCGATCGTTTTCGTTTGCGCCGCGTGCACCTCGCTTGCCTTTGCCGCCGCGCCGGCAAGCCCGCAGGTACAGGTCTCCCGCGACGTGGGGCGTTTCATGCTCTCCTGGAATCCGGTCGGCGGGGTGACGCACTATACCTATCTTTGCACGGACGATCCCAACGTGATCCAGACCGCGCAGCCCGAACTGTGCGACCAGATCCCCGGCACGCAGACCAACGTGACCGTGATCCCGACCGATCTCGTGTACGGCAGGACCTATTATTTCGGCGTCTGGGCGGCAAACGACGAGGGGTATTCCCCCGCCGGGATCGCCTCGGCGACTTTGCTTTCGCAAAACCAGGCGGACGCGAACAAGTTAAAAAGCGCGATCGAAAACAAAACCTTCTCCGCCACGAGCCAGGAAGCGCCCAACCGCGAGGTTTTGGCAAACTATCTTGCCCAGCAGATCAAATCGCTCGGCTATCAGAACGCGAGCGTATATATCAACGTTTCGAGCTTCACCGCGGCGCAGATGACCCAGCAGGGCAGCTTCAGCTTCACAGTCTCTATCGCCATCGGCAACCCGAACGACGGCGCCTACGGCAGCGCGGTCACCCGCTCGATCGACGGGATCATTTCCTCTTCGAGCAAACTGACAAGCCCCGTGATCATGATCGAGACCGCGCCGCAGGGCGGGCTCAGCTACGCGATCACCAACGCGGGCACGGTCGATGAAGCGAAATATATCCAGAGCTATCTCGTCACGATCTACGACGTGGTCAACTCCAACGCCGTCGTGACCGACTACGCGATCAACGCCCGCGAGGACAAGGGCACGATCAATCTCGTGGCGGGCTTGACCGGCGAAAACACCTATCGCGCCTCCGTGAAGGCCTGTTCCTCAGACACGCGCACCTATCTCGATTCCGATCCGAGCGATCTGTCCGTTTCCGCCAAAGCGGGGCGGATCCCGATCGTGCTGCGTCCCTACACCGCGACCCAGCTCGACCTCTCGACGGGCGACGCGAGCGCGGCGCAAGGCCGCGCGGAGCCGAAAAAAGGCGCGCAGAAGTATTACGGCGACACCGAGCCCGTGATCTCCTACGAGGTCGTTTCCGGTCCCGATCCCTTGCCGCAGAACGTGGAGCTCAAGATCAGTTTTTCGCGCACCGAGGGCAGCGACGCCGGCACCTACGAGGTCAGCTTCAACCAGACCGATACGAACTACGCCGTGACGTTGGAGGACGCCTCCTTCGAGATCCTTCCCCGCCCGCTCACGATCACGCCGGAAACGAGAGAAGTGATCTATCAGCAAGGCACGACCTTTTTATTGGAAAAGGTCGGCACGGCGGAGGGGCTCGTACCGGGCGACGTGATCACTTCTTTGACCTTCAACAATTCCGACGCACGCGGTGAGGTCGGTGAATTTGCCATCGCGCCGAGTGCGGCGGTCATTATGTCCGGCTCCAAAGACGTGACGAAGAATTACGACATCACCTTTGCCCCGGGCAAACTGATCGTGCATCCGGTCGGCTATCAGGCAGGCGGAAACGGCTTCCCCACCTGGCTTCTGATCCTGCTGATCGTGCTCTTCTGCGCGCTGGTCGCGGGCGGCGTGTTCTTGATTTGGTACCTGCGCCGCAAGAAGAAGCTTGCCGCGGCGGCAGCCGCCACGGACGAGGCCGCGCCGGAATACGAGTACGACCCGAATCTGTACGACGCGTACGGCAACCCGCTCGGCACGACCTACGACGAGGACGGCAATCCGATCTTCCCCGAAGGATACGACGAATACGGCAATCCCGAGGGTACGACCTACGACGAAAACGGCTACCCGATCTTCCCCGAGGGCTACGACGAAAACGGGCTTCCCGTGGCTTCTCCCGTCCCGGCGGACGAAACTCCCGCGGGCAGCGATCCGCAAACGCCCGCGCGCGATCCCTATCAGGAATATTTAGAGATCGTGGATCGCAACGAGCACGCCGATCTGCCGCCCTCCTCGGGGCAGGACGGACCCGAAAAGCCGCAATAAAAAGCATAAAGAAAACGCCTCTGCGAACGCAGAGGCGTTTTCTTTAGATTGTTAATCCTGATAGATCGGGAAACGCTCGCAAATCCCGACCACCTCGTTTGAGATCTCCTCGCGCTTTGCGTCGAAGTCCGTGGCGGCGAAAAACAGAAAATCCGCGATGCGTTTCATTTCCTCCGTGCCCAGCCCGCGCGAGGTCACCGCAGGGGTGCCGACGCGGATGCCGCTGGTAACGAACGGCCGTTCGGGATCGTTCGGGATCGCGTTTTTGTTGACCGTGATATGCACCTGATCCAGCCTTTGCTCCATCTCTTTTCCGGTGATGGAAAAGGGTCTTAAATCCAACAGCATCAGGTGGTTATCCGTATCGCCGGAAACGATGCGGAAGCCGCGCTCTTTGAGCGCGCCGCAGAGGACTTTGGCGTTTTCTAAGATCTTGCGCTGATAGACCTTGAACTCTTCGCTCATCGCTTCCTTGAAGGCGACGGCTTTTGCGGCGATGATATGTTCCAGGGGCCCGCCCTGCGTGCCGGGGAACACCGCCTTATTGACGCGCGCGGCGTGCTCTTCTTTACATAAGATCAAGCCTCCGCGCGGGCCGCGCAGGGTCTTGTGCGTGGTGCTCGTCACCACGTCCGCGTAGGGCACGGGGCTCGGATGCAGTCCCGCGGCGACCAGACCCGCGATATGCGCCATATCCACCATAAGATACGCGCCCACCTCGTCGCAGATGGCGCGCATTTTGGCAAAATCGATCGTGCGCGAATAGGCGCTGGCGCCGGCGACGATCATCTTCGGCTGGCAGGCTTTCGCCAGGCGCAGGATCTGCTCGTAATCGAGCATTTCGGTCGCGTCGGACACGCTGTAGGGCACGACGCGGAAATACTTGCCGGAAACGTTCACGGGAGATCCGTGGGAAAGATGCCCGCCGTGAGCGAGATTCAAGCCCATCACGGTATCGCCCGGCTCCAAAAAAGCGAAAAACGCCGCTAAATTCGCGTTGGCGCCGCTGTGCGGCTGAACGTTCGCGTGCTCGGCGCCAAAGAGTTTTTCGGCGCGCTTAATCGCGATCGTTTCGACCTCGTCGATATATTCGCAGCCGCCGTAATAGCGTTTCCCGGGAAAGCCCTCGGCGTATTTATTGGTCAATATCGTTCCCGCCGCGAGCAAGACCGCCTCGGACACGATATTCTCGCTTGCGATCAACTCTAAATTCTGCTGTTCGCGTTTCAGTTCCTTTGCGCACGCGCGATAGACCTCGGGGTCGTACGCTTCCAGTTTGTCAAAAAACATCCGTTACTCCTTTGATTTCAGTTTACCCGCGGGGTCAAAACCACGCTCGGTTCCGGCAGCAAAAACCGGGCGAGGGTCAGATCCGTTTTGCGCACTTCCTCCGCGCAAAGCCCTGCGACGACAAACGCGCCGTAACGGGACAGGTGCACCTGGTCGATCGCCGTGCGGTTTTCGTTGGTATAGGCGTGCAGGACCTCGGTGGCGCGCACACCGCCCTCGGCAACCGCGTTTTCGTAATAGAGCCGCGTCGCCTCCGTCAGATCCAACAGCGGGATCCCGTAGCGTTCGGCGAGAGCTTGCATAACCTCGCAATACGCCTGATGCCGCTGGGTCAGTCCGAGACCGGTCAGGGGATCGCGGGTCGCGATCGGCGTGGCTAACACCGGCACCGCGCCGCGCTCGAGGCACGGCTTGATATAATAAGTTTCCAAGACCCACTCAAACGAGTAAACGCCGGTCTCGTCCGTTCCCTGCGCTCCGACCTCGTCCGCGGACAGCGCGGCGGAGGTATATTGATCGGCGGTTTTCTGATCCTCGTCGTTGTGGCCGAACTGGATCACGAGATAGTCGCCCGCCTTGAGATGATCCATCACGTACTGATAGATGCGGATCGTCTGCGAGTCGCCCGTGGTCGTGGAGATCTCGAGATACGAACGGCTGCTCGCGCCGCTCGCGCCGTAATTATAAACGCGCACGCCGCTCAGGTCCCCGTCCGTCTGCAAAAAGTAATCGGCAAAGGGATTGCCCCAGCCCATGATATCGACGCCCTCCACGCGGCTTTCGCTGTAAGCGCCGCACATCGTGGAATCGCCCATCAAAAACACGCGGCCGGAGAACAAAAACCCGTCCGGCTCAAACGCGGATTCCCCGCCCACGAAAGACGGCTGAACAATCTCCACGGGTTTGTTCGTTTCCGGCTCTTCGGTATTCAAAGGCTCTCCGCGCACGATCTTGAGCGGCGGATTGACGTTTGCCGCGCAGGCGCAAGCGCAAAAAAGTGTCCCGCAGATCAAAAGCAAGGTAAGCGATCTTACAAGGATTGATTTCATAGCATCTCCGAAAATATGGTCCGATTTGATAAGATTATACCACGCTTTCTGTCAAATCGCAAGCAAAAAGCGCGGTTTTTCCGCGCTTTTTTCCCGTTTCGGACCGCTTTTACAGAAACGCTTTCATGCGATGTGCGTTTTCTTCTTCCATCGAGCACAGCGCGTTCATCAGATCAAAGGCTTCCCCGCTTTGAACCTCGCGGTACTTGCGCAGATTCTTTTTAGCGTCCGCAATACCCATATTGTTGCCTAAAAACATCATTTGCGCCAGATGCGGCGTGCTTTTGTCGGTCAGCGTTTCCATATTGATCATCAGATACGTGCGGATCTTGGACAGCGCGCTCAAGCCTTTTTCATCGCACCCGATCCGTTCAAACGCACTTTTTGCCGCCGCGTTGATCGAAAGATAAGCGCTTTTTTCGCGCCGCAGTTCCTCTAAAAACGACGGATCGTCCGTGACCTCCTCGATCTCTTCAATGCTGATCGCGCCCATTTCCGAGTTCTGATAAACGAAATTGAGTAGTTCCTTTTCACCGTTCATTTTATCCGCTCCTTTCCTTTAATCGGTAGTATGTGCAAAAATCGCTTTGCAAAACCGGATTTCTTTGCTATAATACGGTATCAGATCAATTTTTGAAGGAGAATCCGTTATGAAAGCGGTCATTACCGTTGTCGGCAGCGATTCCGTGGGCATCCTCGCCGCGGTCGCCGACGTTTGCGCCAAGCGCAAGATCAATATCGAGGAAGTCACCCAGTCCATTCTGGGCGGGACCTTTGCCATGATCATGGTGGTGGATCTGTCCTTGTGCGATTCGGATTTCGAGACCGTGCAAAGCGCGCTTATGGACGCGGGTGCCGCGAAAGGCGTGGAAGTCAAGATCACCCGCAGAGAATTGTACGATACCATGCACCGGATTTGAGGGCACGTTTATGCTGAATACCTCCGATATCCTCGATACCATCCGGATGATCACGGATGAGAATTTGGACGTTCGCACCGTGACTCTGGGCGTTTCGCTTCTCGACTGCGCCGATCCGGACCCGAAGCGCGCCTGCGAAAAGATCTATGACAAGCTCACGCGCGCGGCGGGGTCGCTCGTGCCGCAGGCGGAAAAGATCAGCCGCGAATACGGCGTGCCGATCGTCCACAAGCGCATCTCCGTGACCCCGATCTCGCTTCTGCTCGCCGCCTGCGAGCGAAAGGACGCGCTGTTGTTTGCCAAAACGCTCGACCGCGCCGCGCGCGAGACGGGCGTGAACTTCATCGGCGGCTTTTCCGCGCTCGTGCAGAAAGGCTTCGGCGCGGGCGACGAGGCGCTGATCCGCGCGATCCCCGAGGCCTTGAGCCAAACCGAGCTGATCTGTTCCAGCGTGAACGTCGGCTCCACCAAGGCGGGCATCCACATGGACGCGGTAAAACTCATGGGCGAGATCGTGCGCGCGACCGCGCTTGCCACCAAGGATCAGAACTGCGTGGGTGCGGCAAAGCTCGTGTGCCTCTGCAACGCGCCGGAGGATAATCCCTTTATGGCGGGCGCGTTCCACGGCGTGGGCGAACCGGATATCGAACTGCACGTGGGCGTTTCCGGTCCCGGCGCGGTCCGCGCCGCCCTGCAAAAGGACGGGCGCGGCAAATCGATCGGCGAGGTGTGCGAGATCGTCAAGCGCACCGCCTTCAAGATCACCCGCATGGGCGCGCTCGTTGGCACGCTTTTGTCCGACGCGCTCGGCGTGACGCCCGGCATCGTGGATCTTTCCCTTGCCCCCACCCCCGCCATCGGCGACTCCGTGGCCAACGTGTTGGAGGAAATGGGGCTGGAAACCTGCGGCTGCTGCGGCACCACCGCGGCGCTTGCCTTGCTCAACGACTCCGTCAAAAAAGGCGGCGTTGCGGCAAGCAACTTCGTCGGCGGGCTCTCCGGCGCCTTTATCCCCGTTTCCGAGGACGCGGGGATGATCCGCGCGGCTCAAAGCGGGGTGCTGTCGATCGAAAAGCTGGAAGCCATGACCGCCGTTTGCTCGGTCGGGATCGATATGGTCGTCATTCCCGGCGATACCGAGCCGGAAGTCATCAGCGGGCTCATTGCCGACGAGGCCGCCATCGGCATGGTCAATTCCAAGACCACCGCCGTGCGTGTGATCCCCGCCATCGGCAAACGGGTCGGCGAGATGCTCTCCTTCGGCGGGCTATTGGGAGAGGGTCCCGTGATGCGCGTTTCGGACGCCTCGCCCAAGGTCTTTATCGACCGCGGCGGCCGCATCCCCGCCCCGATGCAGTCGTTGAAAAATTAAAGGTTTTATCGTTTTCAGGCGTCTTTTCGCACGAAGTGAAAACCGCTTTTCGATCAAGCGTACCGAAAAAAGTCAAAGACCGCGGAACATTTCCGCGGTCTTTTTGCGATCTTTTCCTTTTTCCGAAATAAAAAGCCCTGCGCGGCTGCGCAGGGCTTTTGGAATCGGTCTTTTATTC
>CADBPF010000068.1 GCA_902796545.1 uncultured Ruminococcus sp.
GACCGACGCCGGGTAACCCGCGCCCCACGCCGGGCGCCGCGCGTCCCGTACCGGGCAATCCGCGTCCCGCGCCAGGCGCTGCGCGTCCCGTGCCGGGCAATCCGCGCCCCGCACAAGGCGCCGCGCGTCCCGTACCGGGCAATCCGCGTCCCGCACAAGGCGCTGCGCGTCCCGTGCCGGGCAATCCGCGCCCCGCACAAGGCGTCGCGCGTCCCGTACCGGGTAACCCGCGTCCCGCGCAAGGCGCCGTGCGTCCCGTACCGGGCAATCCGCAACCCGCGCAAGGAGCGGTTCGTCCGACCCCGGTCGAGGAGCGCCCCGCGCAAAGCGCGCCGCAGAACCCGGAAGGCAAGACCCGCGCTCTGCCCTTTGCCGCGCCGGGCTTTGCCGCGCCCGCGGTACCGGAAATTCGCCCGGAGAGCGCGCCTTTGACGAGCGCAAACGAAGCAAGCCCCGTGCCGCCTCCCGAGGCGACGCGCCGCGCTCCGGAGCCGGTTGAGCGTAAGGCGACGCGGAAAGAAAAACGCCAAAAAGTCACTTCTGACGGCAGACCCGTCGAGATCCGCGATCGCGGCGGCGTGAGCTCCAGCATCCTGAAAGCCTTATTGTATATCGTGTTCGTGCTGATCGTTTCCGGCTTTCTCGCGGTTTACGGCATCCGTGCCGCAAACGATATTTTCGCATTCGTCAAGGACGACGTGACCGTGGAGGTCGAGATCCCCTCCGAGGCCAGCCTGAAAGAGGTCTCCGCGATCCTCTACGACAACGGTCTGATCGAGGACGCGAACTGGTTTCAATGGTACACGGGCTTCAAGTACCGCAAAAAAGAGCTCGTGTTCGTCGGCGGCAAGCACACGCTGTCCTCCGCGATGAACTATAATTCCATGATCGCGGAGCTGACGCCGAAAAACGGCAGGACGATCGTCACCGTCACGATCCCCGAAGGCTTTACCGTGGACGAGATCATCGATCTGTTTTTGGAAAAAGGCATGGGCACGCGGGAAGGCTTTATCGACGCGATCCAGAACTACGATTATTCCTATCAGTTCTTGGACGTGCTGAATTCCATCGAGTTGTCGGAAAACCGGAAATACCGCCTGGAAGGCTATCTTTTCCCCGACACCTACGACTTTTACACCGATTCGAGCGAGATCGCGATCATCGACAAGATGCTCGCCGACTTCCAGGCGCGTTTCGAGGAAGAGGACTACGACCGCTGTATCGCGCTCGGCATGAATATCGACGAGGTCGTCACGCTTGCCTCGATCATCCAGGAGGAGGCGCACTTTTCCTCGGATATGTACTATATCTCGGCGGTCTTCCACAACCGCCTGAACAATTCCGCGCAGTTCCCGTATCTGCAGTCGGACGCGACCGTGCAGTACGCCCTGCCGGAGCACAAGGAACAACTCACGGGCGCCGACTTGCAGGTGGATTCACCGTATAACACGCATTTATACAAAGGTCTGCCTCCGGGAGCGATCTGCAGTCCGGGGATCGACGCCATCACGGCGGCGCTCTACCCCGAGGACTATCTCGCGGAGTCGGGACAGAAGAGCTACTATTTCATCGCGGGAACGGACGGCTATTCGCTCTTTGCCGCGACCTACGACGGTCACTTGCGCAACCAGGCGGCCGTGGAAGCACAAAAGGCGGCGTAAGCCCGCCGCCCGCGCCCAGATCTCACAAAGGAGTATCGCATGGATCTTATCACCGTTCTCGTCGCCTTTGCCGCGGCGCTTCTCGCCTCGCTCGTCGTGGGGCTGATCTGCGCCAAAGCCGCAAAGAGCGCGCGAAAGGAAACCGATTTTTCCAAAGATCTGGACGCCGCCAAGCGCGAGCTGCTCACAAGCCAGCAGACCGGGATGCAAACCATGGTCGGCACGCTCACGTTAAGCCAGAAAGAGGTCTTCGCGGGGCAGGACAAGCATATCGCGGATCTCAGACAGAGCGTGGAAAACTTCACGCAGCAGCAGGAGGCGCAGAACGCGTCGCTGCGTAAAAACCTCTTCGATCAGATGACCGTGATGCGCGAGGAGAACGAGAAAAAGCTCGCCGAGATCCGCGGCGTGGTCGATGAAAAACTGCAAAAGACGCTGGAAGACAAGCTTTCCAGCTCCTTCAAGCAGGTCAGCGAGCGCCTCGAGGCGGTCTATAAGGGGCTCGGCGAAATGCAGAGCCTCGCAAGCGGCGTGGGCGATCTGAAAAAAGTGCTCATGAACGTGAAAACGCGCGGCAATTTCGGGGAATATCAGCTCGGCGCGATCCTTGAACAGATCCTCTCGCCCGAGCAGTACGAAGAAAACGTCGCCACCGTGCCGGGCAGCGCGAACCGCGTGGAATACGCGGTGAAACTACCCGGTAAAGAGGACGGCAAAAGCGTGTATCTGCCGATCGACTCGAAATTCCCGATGGACGCCTATTCCAACCTTTGCGACGCGCGCGACACGGGCGACGAGGGCGTGATACACGCCGCCGAAAAGGAACTGGAAGCGCGGATCAAATCCTTTGCCAAAGACGTTTCGGATAAATATATCGACCCGCCGAACACCACGGATTTCGCGATCCTCTTTTTGCCCACCGAGGGGCTTTACGCCGAGGTGGTCCGCCGCGATCTGTTGAGCGAACTGCAGGCAAAATACAAGGTGAACGTCGCGGGGCCCACCACGATGGCGGCGCTGCTCAACAGCCTGCAAATGGGCTTCAAGACCTTGGCGATCCAGAAGCGTTCCTCCGAGGTCTGGGAGGTGCTCGGCGCCGTGCGCACGGAGTTCGAGCGCTTTGAAGACGTGCTGAACGCCACGCAATCCAGGCTCAATCAGGCAAACAAGGAACTGGACAAACTCGTCGGCGTGCGCACCCGCGCGATCAACGCGAAGCTGCGCAAGGTCGCCACTCTGCCGCAGAGCGACGCGGAAAAGCTTTTGTCGGAAGAAACGGCGGAGGCCGAGGGCGCGTTTTTCGGGGAGAACGGCGATGAGTGAGGGCATTAAGATCCTTGCGCAGAACCGCAAAGCCTATCACGACTATTTCGTGGAGGAAAAACTGGAAGCGGGCATCGCGCTTTGCGGCACCGAGGTCAAGAGCGTGCGGCTCGGCAATCTGAATCTGAAGGACTCCTATTGCGCCGCGCGCGGCGGGGAACTGTTTCTTCTGAATATGCACATCAGCCCCTACGAGCAGGGGAACCTTTTTAACCGCGATCCCTTGCGCGAGCGCAAACTGCTTTTGCACAAGCGCGAGATCCTGAAGCTGACCCAGGCCGTCGCGCGGGACGGATACAGCATCATCCCGCTTGCGGTCTATCTCAAACGCAGCCGGGTGAAGCTGGAAATCGGGCTTTGCCGCGGCAAAAAGCTGTACGATAAGCGCGAGAGCATTCAACAACGCGATCTGGAGCGGGAGAACCGCCGCTTCTTAAAAGAACGGGACCCATCATGACAAACCAGGACCACATTCGGAATTTTTCCATCATCGCCCATATCGACCACGGGAAAAGCACGCTTGCCGACCGGCTTTTGGAATTGACCGGCGCCGTTGAAAAGCGGGAAATGACCGCGCAGGTGCTGGACGATATGGAGCTGGAGCGCGAGCGCGGCATCACGATCAAATCCCGCGCCGTGCGCTTGAGTTATACGGATCCTTCCGGCGAGACTTACGAACTCAACCTGATCGACACGCCCGGCCACGTGGACTTCAACTACGAGGTGAGCCGCAGTCTTTCCGCCTGCGAGGGCGCGCTTTTGGTCGTGGACGCGACCCAGGGCATCCAGGCGCAAACGCTTGCCAACGCGTATCTTGCCGTGGATCAGGATCTGGAGATCGTGCCGGTCATCAACAAAATCGACCTTGCCGCCGCCAACGTGGAAAAGGTCAAAGACGAGATCGAAACGGTCGTCGGCGTGGACGCGAGCATGGCGCCCGCGATCAGCGCGAAAACGGGCGAGAACGTGCCCGCGGTCCTGGACGCGATCGTCAGATTCATCCCGCCGCCCAAGGGCGACCCGGACGCGCCCGCCAAGGCGCTCATTTTCGACGCGGTCTATGACGCCTATCGCGGCGTGATCGTATATTTCCGCATCTTCGACGGATCTCTGAAGGTAGGGGACACCGTGCGGCTCATGGCCTGCGGCACGACCTACGAGATCCTGGAGCTCGGGCACATGGAGCCCTTCGGGCTTGCTCCCTGCAAGGAGCTTTTCGCGGGCGAGGTCGGCTATTTCACCGCCTCGATCAAAACGCTTTCCGACGCGCGCGTGGGCGATACCATCACCCTGGAAAACCGCCCGACGGATGCGCCCCTGTCCGGCTTCCGCGCGGCGCTTCCCGTGGTTTTTTCCGGCGTTTATCCCGCCGACGGCGCACGCTATCCCGACCTGCGCGACGCTTTGGAAAAGCTGCGCCTCAACGACGCGGCGCTTTCCTTTGAAGCGGAAACGAGCGCGGCTTTGGGCTTCGGCTTCCGCTGCGGGTTTTTGGGGCTTTTGCACATGGAGATCGTTTTAGAGCGCCTGGAACGCGAGTTTTCCCTGAACCTCATCACGACGGCGCCGAGCGTGATCTACGAATTGAAGCTGACAAACGGCGAGACGATCCACGTCGATAACCCCGCGGACTATCCGAGCGCGGACCGGATCGCGGAGGCCTACGAGCCCGTGGTGAAGGCGAGCATCATCACCCCCGCGGAATACGTGGGCGGCATCATGGATCTGTGCCAGGATCGCCGCGGCGTGTTCAAGGATATGAAGTACCTCTCCGCGGACCGCGCGGAGCTGCATTACCTCTTGCCCTTAAACGAGATCGTGTACGACTTTTTCGACGCGCTCAAAAGCCGCACGCGCGGATACGCCTCGTTTGACTACGAGCGCGCGGATTATCAGAAGAGCGATCTTGTGAAGCTCGACATCCTTTTAAACGGCGAGAGCGTGGACGCGCTGTCCTTTATCGTCCACTCGGAAAAAGCGTATCCCAGAGCCCGGCGCATCGTGGAAAAACTCAAAGAAAACATCCCGCGCCAGCTCTTCGAGATCCCCGTGCAGGCGGCGATTGGCGGCAGGGTGATCGCCCGCGAAACGGTACGCGCCTTGCGCAAAGACGTGCTTGCCAAGTGCTACGGCGGCGACATTACCCGAAAAAAGAAGCTCTTGGAAAAGCAAAAAGAGGGCAAGAAGAAGATGCGCTCGCTCGGTACGGTCGAGGTCTCGCCGGAAGCCTTCATGGCGGTCTTGAAATTGGATGAATAACACGCTCGGGCTCTATTTGCATATCCCGTTTTGCCTGCGCAAATGCGGGTACTGCGATTTCTATTCCGTGACCGATCGGACCCGGACCGACGCCTTTGTCGATTCGCTCTGCGCGCAGATCCGCGGCGCGGCGCAAATCGCAAAAGAACCGGTCGATACCGTGTTTTTCGGCGGCGGCACGCCCTCGCTGCTTTCCGTAAAGCAGTTGGAGCGCGTGTTTTGCGCTCTGACGGCGTTTTCGATCGCGCCGGACGCGGAGATCAGCATGGAGGTCAATCCCGCCACGGCAAACGAGGCGGCTTTCCGCGCTTATCGCGCGCTCGGCGTCAACCGGTTGAGTATCGGGATGCAGTCGGCGTCGGACAGGGAGCTAAAATGGCTTTCCCGCGTCCATAGTGCCGCCGATACCGTGAAGACCGTGCGCGAACTGACGCGCGCGGGATTTGACAATTTCAATCTCGATCTCATCTACGGCTTAAAGGAGCAAACGGCGCGGGATTTTGAAGCGTCGGTTTGCGCCGCGCTCGAGCTTTGCCCCACGCATCTCTCGCTTTACGCGCTTACCCTTTCCGAAACCGTGCCGCTGTATGCCGAGCGGGCGCGGCTTTCTCCGGACGAAGTGCAGGAAACGCAGTATCTGCGCGCCTGCGAGCGCTTGCGGGAAGCGGGCATGGCGCAGTACGAGATCTCCAATTTCGCTTCTCCCGGGTTTGCGTGCGCCCACAACCTGAAATACTGGACGCGCGCGCCCTATCTCGGCTTCGGACCGGGCGCGAGTTCGTTTTATTCCGGGCGCCGCTTCGAGATCGCGCCGGATCTGGACGCCTATTGCGGCAAGCCGCCCGGGCTCGAAGAGCTTTTGGAACGGGCGCCCGCGCTCTCGGAAACGGATGCGCTGACCGAGGAGCTGATCCTCGCTTTGCGCCTGACCCGCGGCATCGACGCGCGCGCCTACGCCGGAAAACTCAAAGACGGACGCCGGTTTTTATCCGAGCTCGACGGGCTGATACCAGCGGGCTTTGCGGCGGAAACGGACGGGCGCGTCCGGCTGACGCAAAACGGCTTTTTGGTCTCAAACGAGATCCTTGCGCGCTTACTTTGCGCCGCGGGACTTTGAAAGGAACGCTATGAAACGAAAACTGATCGCGCTGTTGTTGTGCGTCTGCACCGTGCTGTGCGCGCTTTGCGCCTGCGCAAATCAAACGGAAGACGGCGTGCCGCAGGGAAAAATGCGCGCCAAAAGCGCCGCCTTGGGTCTTTGGATCTTCTATCCGGAGGCCTGGTCGGTCGTGGAAAACGACACGGTTTTGAAGATCGCGTCCTACGAAGAGACCACGCTTTCCAATCCGGACGCGTACGTGTATGCGCAGGACGCCTCCGTTTCGCTTGCCAATCTCGTGGTCGTGCGGCTCGATACCGGCAAGGAGGGCGCGCAAGACCTGGACGAATACGCAAACGAGGTCTATCCTGCGCTTTTTTCGGACGATTACGTGTTCGATACCACTCCCGAGCGCCCCGCCGCGGGCACGACGCCGCGCGTGATCTATACCTATCACAAGCTGGACGCGCAAGGCAAGGTGCAATACCGCTTCTGTCAATGCCTCGCCGAGCATTCCGGCGCGATCTACGCCGTGACCTTCACCGCGACGGACAATCTCTTTTCGCAGTTCTTGTCCGAGGCAAAGGAAGCGATGCTTTCTTTGACCTTCGAGTTTGTTCCGGACGGGGAGAACACGCCGATTGCCAATCCCGCGTCCGCGCCCGTTATGACGGGCACGATCCCGCAAAAGGCGGGATACGCCGTCCTCACGAACGACGGCGTGCCGTATTACCTGTATTATCCGGAAAACGAGTTTACCCCGGTGGCGGAATCCGGTTTTCTGGCGCTGGAAGCGAGCGATCACGCGAGCGTCAGCGTCAGCACCTTCGATCGGGGAAGCACGGAGTTTACCAATCTCAGCGCGTATCTCGATGAACGGTATTTCGTCGAGTTCGATAAGCTTTACGGCTCCCATACCGAATTGAGCCGCCGCACGGAGGAGCTTGCCGACCGCAGTCTGTGCGAGGTGGAGTTTACGAGCGTGATCTCGGGCGAAGCGTACCGCTTCCGGCTTTCGCTGTTGTACCACGCCTCGATTTTGGAGGGCCCGATCAGCCTCGTGACCGGGGATCTGATCTGTCTTGTGCTTTATACCGCGCGCGACGCGGACTACGAAACGCACCTTGCGTCGGTGGATGCGATCGTGCGGGAACTGAGCTTCAAATAATCTGAACGACGGAGAAAAACGATCGATGAAAAAAGACAAAAAACCGCGCGATTGCAGACTCGGCGCCGTGGGTGGACAGGCGGTGCTCGAGGGCGTGATGATGCGCTCGAAATCCAATTGCGCCACCGCCGTGCGCGTGACCGAAACGGGAAAGATCGTGCGCAAAAAACTGCAAGTCAAGTCCGTGATGCAGACCAAAACCCTCTCCAAGATCCCGATCTTGCGCGGGGTGGTCAACTTCGTGGAAACGATGAAGCTGTCCTTTTCCATCCTCACCTTTTCCGCGGAAGCGCAGGGTCTGGAGGAAGAAACGCGCTTTGAGAAATGGCTTGCCAAGACCTTCGGCAAATCGCTTGCCGCCTTCGCCGCCATGGTCGGCGTGGTGCTCGGCGTGGCGCTTTCCGTGGGGCTGTTCATCTGGCTGCCGAAATTCGTGTCCGATCTGATCGTTTCGCGCGAAGTCAGCGTCTTTCTGAACGCGCTTCTGCAGGGCGGCATCCGGATTCTGATCTTTATTTCCTATATCTTCTTGACCGGGCTCATGCCGGATATCCGCCGGACCTACGAGTATCACGGCGCGGAGCACAAGAGCATTTTCTGCTATGAAAAGCACCTGGACCTCACCGTGGAAAACGTGAAAAAGCAGCGCCGCTTCCATCCGCGCTGCGGCACGAGCTTTTTCTTCGTGATGATGATTTTAGGCATTTTCATTTCGATCTTTTTGAATTTCATCCCGTTGGACGCCGCGGTCCTCGGCGTGTTTGGCGCAAATCTCATCTATACGCTGCTGAAGCTCCTCACGATCCCGGTCGTCGTCGGCGTCGGCTACGAGATCATCCGCTACGCGGGCCTGCACGATAACGGGCTCGTGCGCGTCCTGACCGCCCCCGGGCTCTGGATGCAGCGCTTGACCACGCGCGAACCGAAGGACGATGAGATCGAAGTGGCGCTCGTTGCCTTGAAGAGCGCGCTGGAACAAGAATTTTCCGATGAAGATCTCGTCGCGCATCTGCCGCCAGAGGAGCGCGAGGAGCAGTTGAAATCGATCCTCGGCACCACCGGGGTCAAAACGGAAGAAACGGCCGAAGAAAGCGCGCCTGTCGATGATCCGGACCAAAGCGGAATGTAAGCGGCGCTACGACGCCGCGCCGGGAGCGGAAGATTTTTTCACCTTTCCCGTCTTCTTTGCCGCCTTGTGCGAAAAGCACGCGCTCGACCGGTTTTCGCGGGACGTTTTGAGTAAGGAAGCGCGCGGCGCGCTGTTATCCGACGCGGACAAGCTTTTGTCCGGCTATCCCTTGCAGTATTATCTCGGCGAAGCGGAGTTTTTCGGACAGATGTTTCAGATCTCCGAGGGGGTGCTGATCCCCCGCGCCGATACCGAGGTGCTGGTGCGCGAGGCGCTTGCCTGCTTGCCGGAAAACGGGGTTTTGTACGATCTCTGCTGCGGCTCCGGCTGTATCGCGATCAGCGTTTTGCACAAGCGCCCCGACGCGTTCGCGGTCGCGGTGGATCTCTCGGACCGGGCGCTGGAATGCGCTTCGGTCAACGCCTTGCGCTTTCAGGTGCGCGACCGGCTCATTTTCCGAAAACGCGATCTCTTGCGCGAAAGCGCCGCGCAAAAGAAAGCGGATCTGATCTGTATGAATCCGCCCTATATCCGCACGGCGGTGATAGAAACCCTGCCCGAAAACGTTAAGCGCGAGCCGCGCCTCGCGCTGGACGGCGGCGCGGACGGGCTTATCTTTTACCGCGCGATCCTTTCGCGGCTTTCGCAGATCTTAAAGGAAGACGGCGTCGCCCTCTTTGAGATCGGCTTCGATCAGGGCGCGGATCTTATGCGTCTTGCGGACGCTTACGGCTGTTTTGCCTCGATTTTGCCCGACCTTGGCGGGCGCGATCGGGCGGCGAAAATAACGCTTGCGAAATCTCGGAGTATATGATAGAATAAATACGAAAAATCGGAAATCGAGCAAAAAGGAGAAACAAAATGGCGATCAAAGCAAAAGAAGAAGCGACGGAACCGGTAGCGGATAAGAAAAAGGCGATCTCTACCGCCATGGGACAGATCGAGAAAAAGTACGGCAAAGGCTCGATCATGACGCTCGGGAAAAACGTGGAAATGAACGTGAGCGCGATCCCCACGGGGTCGATCGCGCTGGATCTCGCGCTCGGGATCGGCGGCGTGCCGCGCGGCAGGATCGTGGAGATCTACGGACCGGAGTCCTCCGGGAAAACCACCGTTGCGCTGCATATCGTGGCGCAGACCCAGAAGATGGGCGGCGAAGCCGCGTTTATCGACGCGGAACACGCGCTCGATCCGGTTTACGCCAAGGCGCTCGGCGTGAATATCGACGAGTTGTTGGTCTCCCAGCCGGATTCCGGCGAGCAGGCTTTGGAGATCGCGGAGGCGCTCGTGCGCTCCGACGCGATCGACGTGCTCGTGGTGGACTCCGTGGCGGCGCTCGTGCCGCGCGCGGAGATCGAGGGCGAAATGGGCATGAGCGCCATGGGGATGCAGGCGCGCATGATGAGCCAGGCGCTGCGCAAGCTTTCCGGCGCCGTGTCCAAGAGCAAATGCGTCCTGATCTTCATCAACCAGCTGCGGGAAAAAGTCGGCGTGATCTACGGCAATCCCGAGGTCACCACCGGCGGGCGCGCCCTGCGCTTCTACGCGAGCGTGCGCATCGACGTGCGCCGCGGCGAGCAGCTCAAAGACAAGACCGAGATCATCGGCAACCATATCAAATGCAAGGTCGCGAAGAATAAGGTCGCACCGCCCTTCAAAACGGCGGAATTCGACATTCTCTACGGTCAGGGCATTTCCCACGAGAGCGAACTGATCGACATGGGCGTGGCGCTCGGCGTGATCGAAAAGAGCGGCTCCTGGTTCGCTTACGGCGGAGAACGGATCGGTCAGGGCAGGGACAACACCCGCGCCTACTTAAAAGAAAACAAGGCGCTTTCCGACGAGATCGAACAGAAGATCCGCGCGGCGGCAAGCGTCAAAGAGGGCGAGGGCTTGAGTTACGATCAGACAAGCGACGCTCCTGCCGCCGCTCCCGCTCCCGCGTCCGAGGAAGAGGACGAATTGGATCTCGGTGATCTCGAATGAGGGATCCGGCCCGCGCGGAGTCGGTCTATTCCAAACTGGATCCGGAAGAAAAATATCTGTACGCCAAGGCGGTCCGCCGCCTTGGCGTACACGACGATACCTGCCGCGGTCTGTACGAACGCTTGAAGCGCGAGAGCTTTGAGGACCGTCCGGCGGACCCGGAGTGCGCCAAGCGCGTGATCGCGCTTCTGGTGCGCGAGGGATTTCTCAACGAGCGGCGCTACTGCGAAGAGCTGACGCGCCGCCTTGTGCGTTCCGGCTACGGGCCGCGCCGGGTGGAGGCGGAGCTGAAACGCCGCAGATTCGCGCCCGCCGTGATCGAACGCACCCTGCGGGAATCGGGCGAGCGCGCGCAGATCGACGAGGTTTTGCAAAAACGATTCGCTTTGCGCCCGACGGATCTCGAAACGCGAAAGGGACGCGCCAAACTCTATCAATATTTAGTGCGCATGGGCTTTTCGGGCTCCGACGCGCAAAACGCGGTCGATCGGCTGAAAGCGGATCCGGCGCGGGAAGAGGACGAACTATGAAACCACAGGCGAAAATCGGATTCGTGTCGCTCGGCTGCTCCAAAAACGCGGTCGATTGCGAGCGTATGATCTCGCGCGTGCACGAGGCGGGATACGAGGTCGTGGCGGACGAAACGCTTGCCGACGTGATCGTGGTCAACACCTGCGCGTTCATCCAAAGCGCGAAGGAAGAAGCGATCGAAACGATTTTGGATCTGAACTGGCTCAAAGAAAACCGGTCTTTGCGCGCGATCATCGTTACGGGCTGTCTTGCCCAGCGCTATTACGAGGAGATCCTAACGCAACTTCCGGAGGCGGACGCGGTGCTTGCCCTCGGCGGCGAAGCGCAGATCGTCGAGGCGATCGAAGCGGTGCTCTCCGGCAAGCGCTACGACCGGCACGGAGACCCGGAAGAGCTTTTACTTTCGGGCGACCGCGTGCTGACCACGGGCGCGGGCTACGCCTATCTTAAAATCGCGGACGGCTGCGACAACCGCTGCAGCTTCTGCGCGATCCCCGCGATCCGCGGCGCGTTTCGTTCGCGCCCGATCGAAGAGCTGGTGGAAGAAGCGAAAACGCTTTTTGCGCTCGGCGTGCGGGAACTGATCCTGATCGCGCAGGACACCACGCGCTACGGGCTTGATCTTTACGGGCGCTACGCCTTATCCGAGCTGTTGGAGGCGCTTTGCGGTACGCCCGGGCTCGACTTTACCTGGATCCGGCTCATGTACTGCTATCCCGACAAGATCACGGACGAATTACTCGACGTGATGGTGAAACACAAACGCATCGCGCGCTATCTCGACCTGCCGATCCAGCACGCTTCCGATCGGATCCTGCGCTCGATGCACCGGCACGGCGATCTTGCGCTGATTGAGGACGCGATCGCGCGCCTGCGCCGCGCGATGCCGGATATCGTGATCCGCACCACCGTGATGGTGGGCTTCCCCGGCGAAACGGAGGAGGATTATCAGACCCTGCGCGCCTTTTTGCGCAAAACGCGCTTCGAGCGGCTGGGCTGTTTTGCCTATTCCGCGGAGGAAGGCACGCCCGCGGCGAGCTATCCCGATCAGATCGATGAGAAAACCAAGCAATCCAGACTTGACAATCTGATGCAGGAACAATATACTATACATAGTGCTTCAAACAAGCGTTTTTTGGGTCAGACTCTGGACGTTTTGTGCGAAGGCTACGATCCTCCGGCGGGCTGTTACTACGGCAGAAGCGAGTATCTCGCACCGGAGGTGGACGGATACGTGTTCTTTACCTCGGCCAAAAAACTGTCCGAGGGAGAGTTGGTAAAAGTCAAGATCGAAGAAATGATCGAATATGATCTTTCGGGGACCGCGGTCTTTTAAGAAAGAGAGGACGGATCGGCTATGAAACATGCTGCGAATGTGCTGACGCTTGCGCGCATCGCGCTCACGGCGGTCTTGGTCTTTCTGATGCTCTTCAATCCCTTTTCCGATGAAACGACGGCTCGCATTTTGTGCGCGGTCGTTTTTTTGGTGGCGGCGCTGACCGATCTGTTCGACGGCAAGATCGCCCGGCGCACGGGCAGCGTGTCCGATTTCGGCAAGTTTCTGGATCCCGTCGCGGACAAGTGCCTGATCACCTCCGCGTTCATCGCCTTTGCGGTCACCCCGTATCTCGACGAGAGCCTGCGCGTTTTTTGCGCGATCGCGGCGATCGTGATCTTATTGCGCGATCTCTGCGTGACCTCGCTAAGGCTGGTCGCGGCAACGCAGGGCAGAGTCCTTGCCGCGATCAAAAGCGGCAAATTCAAGACCTTCTGGCAATGCGTCACGATCCTGTGGATCTTTTTGGAGGGCGTCTTTTTGCCGCGGGAAAGCGAGCTTTACCGCACGCATCTTTTGAGTTACTGTGCGCTCGGCGTCTGTCTTGTGCTGGTCGTGTATTCCGCGATCAGCATCGCCTACCATGATCGAAAACAGAAGACTGCCGGACAATGAGGATTTTGTGATGGAAGAAAAAAACGAAAACCGCGATCCCGCGCGCGAAGAAGCGTTTGATTTTGCCGATCTCCTAAAGCCGATCAAAAAAGGCATCGAGAGCGTGCGTTACGATATCCGCGCGATCCGCGAACGCGATCCCGCGGCAAGATCGGATCTGGAAGTGGCGCTGTTGTATCCGGGCCTGCACGCGCTGGTCGCCTATCGCGTGGCGCACGCCCTGCACGAGCGCAAGGCGTATTTTTCGGCGCGGATGATCTCGCAGGCGGCGCGCTTTGCCACCGGCATCGAGATCCATCCGGGCGCCAAGATCGGCAAGGGGCTCTTTATCGACCACGGCAGCGCCGTCGTCATCGGCGAGACCGCCGAGATCGGCGACGACTGCACGATCTATCAGGGCGTGACCCTGGGCGGCACCGGCAAGCACGTGGGAAAACGCCACCCGACTCTGGGCGATCGCGTCCTTGTCGGCGCGGGCGCGAAGGTGCTCGGCCCCTTCAGGGTCGGCGACGACGCGAAGGTCGCCGCGGGCGCCGTGGTGCTCTCGGAGGTTCCCGCGGACACGACCGCGGTCGGCGTGCCGGCGCATATCGTGAAAAAAGGCCGCGGCGAGATCGTGGAGGAGCTGGATCAGATCCATATCCCCGACCCCGTCGCACAGAAATTGAGCGATCTGGAACGCAAGGTGCGCAAACTGGAACAGCAGTTGAAAGAAGCCGTTTCGGCGCCCGAAGAAAACGCCGCCGAAAAACCGAGAAAAGAGAATGAGCACGAATGAAACTGTATAACGCGATCACCGGTCAAAAAGAAGAGTTTGCCCCGCAGGGCGATACCGTACTGATCTATTCCTGCGGCCCCACGGTCTATAACTTTTTCCATATCGGCAACGCAAGGCCCTTTGTGACCTTCGATCTCTTGCGCCGCTATCTCAAATACCGCGGTTACAAGGTCAAGTTCGTGCAGAACTTCACCGACGTGGACGATAAGATGATCAACGCCGCAAACGCGGAGCATACCACGGTCGGCGTGATCGCGGAGCGGTATATCCGGGAATACTTTACCGACGCGCGCGGGCTCGGCATCGAGCCTGCGGACGTGCATCCCCGCGCCACCGAGAATATCGACGCGATTTTGGAGCTCATCGGCATCCTCGTGGAAAAAGGCTACGCCTACGAAAGCGGCGGCGACGTGTATTTTGCCGCGCGCAAGTTCCCCTCCTACGGCAAGCTTTCCAAGATCGACGTGGACGATTTAGAGTCCGGCGCGCGCATCGAGATCGGCGAAAAGAAGCGCGATCCTTTGGATTTTGCGCTCTGGAAAGCCAAAAAAGAAGGCGAGCCTGCCTGGGATTCTCCCTACGGAGAGGGCAGGCCCGGCTGGCACATCGAATGCTCCGCCATGGCGGGCAAATATTTGGGGCGTCATATCGACATCCACGGCGGCGGCGCGGATCTTTCCTTCCCGCACCATGAAAACGAGATCGCCCAGTCCGAGGCGGCTTACGGCGCGCCGTTTTCCCGCTTTTTCGTCCACAACGGCTATATCAACGTGGACAGCAAAAAAATGAGCAAATCGCTCGGTAATTTCTTCACCGTGCGCGATGCCGCGAAAACTTACGGATACGCGGCGATCCGATTTTTCCTCTTGTCCGCGCAGTACCGCTCGCCGGTGAATTTCACGCAGGAAAGCCTTTCGCAGGCGCAAAGCGCGCTGGACCGGCTTTACCGCTGTGAAGAAAACCTGCGCTTTTATCTGGACAAGGCGGACGAGGGCGGAAAGCGCGTGGAAACGGGCGATCTGATCGCGCGCACGCGCGAGGCGTTTTGCCGCGCGATGGACGACGATCTGAACACCGCGGACGCGTTGGGCGTGCTGTTTGATTACGTAAGGGAATGCAACACGATCCTCGCCGCTGCCCCGCACGCGGACACGGTGAGTGAACTCTACGCGTTTTACCGGGAGCTTTGCGGGCTGCTCGGCTTTCTGAAGCCCGAAGAAGAAGCGCGGCAAAGCGACGAAGATCGCGAGATCGACGAATGGGTCGAGCGCCGCGCGCAAGCGAAAAAAGCGCGCGATTTCGCGCTTGCCGATCAGATCCGCGCGGATCTGTCTTCGCGCGGGATCGTGCTGGAAGATACCCCGCAGGGCACGAAATGGCATCGGGCGTAAACGATTGCCGACGGACGACGGAAAGATAAAACGATGAAAAACCGGCTCAAGAAAAATCCCTATCTGAAGGTTTCGCTGTATGCGTTTTGCACGCTTGCGGCGGCGATCCTCTTTTATCAGCTTTCGCGCGATTTTTCCTTTGTCAAGACCTTTTTCGATTATCTGTTCATCCTGCTCGGCCCAATCGTGACGGGCGCGATCATCGCGTACCTCGTGAACCCGCTGCTCAATTTCTACGAACTGACCGTGTTCCAAAAGGCGTTTCAAAAGAAACGTGCGCGCCGCACGATCTCGCTGGTCTGCGCGTATTTGAGCGCTCTGGTGATCATCGGCGTGCTTGGGCTTTTGATCGTGCCGCAGCTCGTGCGATCCGTGGAAAACATGATCGCGAACTTTTCCTTATATAAAGACAACGCGCAGAGCATCGTGAACGAATTGAGCGCGTTTTCCGAAAAACTGTTCGGAGAATCCGGCAACCTTTCCGCACGGCTGCCGGGCATCCTGGAGGACGCGAAGAACAGCATCCTCGGCACCTTTTCCTCGCTCGTGACGGCGATCCCGGACGTGTTGAGTTTTCTGACCGATCTGACCACGCGGGTCACCAACGTGTTCGTCGGTCTGGTGATCTCGGTCTATCTTTTGGCGGATAAAGAGCGCTTTGCCGCGCAGACCAAAAAAATGCTCTGCGCCTTTTTCAAACAGCAGACCGTGGCGCATATCGTGGACTTTTTCCACGATATGCACGACAGCGTCGGCGGCTTCATTATCGCAAAGGTTTTAGACGGCGCCGTTGTGGGCGTGCTCGCCTTTTTGGTGTTTTCCATCTTCTCGGTCCCCTTTGCGCTGCTCATTTCCGTGATTTTGGCTTTGTGCAATATCATCCCGTTTTTCGGGCAGATCATCGGTCCGGTGATCGGCGGGCTCATTTTGCTCGTGACCGCGCCGGAGCAGTTATTGTGGTATATCGTCATGTGCGTCGCGATCATGGTGGTGGACGCGAATCTCATCTCCCCGAAACTGATCGGCGCAAGGATCGGTATCTCGCCGTTCTGGATCGTGTTGAGTTTGCTGGTCGGCGGCAGGCTGTTCGGCTTCTGGGGAATGTTTTTGGGCTCGCCCGTGTTCGCCGTGCTCTACGGGATGTTCAAACGCTTCTTGGAAAACCGCCTGAAAAAGCGCGACTTTTCCGCGAGCACCGCCGATTATTACGACTTTTTGCATGAAGAGCCTTTGGGCATCTTCCATATCGCGTTCAAGAAAGAAAAAGACTTTTCCGCGCCCGTGCCGATGCAGGACGTGCCGGAGGCCCGAAAAGACGATCTGTCAGAGCCTGCCCTCGGCGCGGATGCGGCGGGAGACTCCGATCGGAAGGCGCGGGGAAAAACGAAAAAGCAAAAAAAAGCGGATACAAAACCAAACGAACAAGAAGGCGTCAAACCGGACGACGCGGATAAGCGGGACGATGGAACTGAAACTGAAAAAACTCTCGGATAAGGCGGTTTTGCCGCAGTATATGACGCAGGGCGCCGCCGCCATGGATTTGTGCGCCTGCCTTCCGGACACGCCCGTGACGATCCCGGCATACGGCCGCGCGCTGATCCCCACGGGGCTTTGCGCCGCCGCGCCGCAAGGATACGCCCTGTTCTTGTTTGCCAGAAGCGGGCTTGCCTCCAAACACGGCGTTTGCCTGTCCAACGGCGTCGGCGTGATCGACAGCGATTACCGCGGCGAGATCAAGGTCGCGCTGTGCAATCTCTCCGATACGCCCTTTGTCGTCGAGCACGGGATGCGCGTTTGCCAGATGGCGCTGATGAAGGTGGAGCAGGCGCGGATCGCGGAGGTGCAGAGCCTGGACGAAACCGCGCGCGACGTCGGCGGCTTCGGCTCGACCGGCGTGCGATAAAAGCGCGCTGAACGTTTAAGGATCCCTACTGGGGCGCCGAACGCCGGTTTTCGGGGCGCACCGAAGCGAATCAACCCGCAGCAAAAGAAAGGAACAGACGCATGATACCACACGGAAAAGACTTGAAGATCTTCACGGCTAATTCGCATCCCAGACTCGCGGCGGACATCGCAAAGAATTTAGGGCTTGCGCTCGGCGCAAGCACGGTCGGCACCTTCTCGGACGGGGAGATCTCGGTCTCCATCCACGAGACCGTCCGCGGGAGCGACGTATTCGTGGTGCAGTCCACCTGCGCGCCGGTCAACAACCATCTGATGGAACTGCTCATTATGATCGACGCCTTCAAGCGCGCGAGCGCCGGGCGCATCACCGCGGTCATCCCGTATTTCGGCTACGCACGGCAGGATCGCAAAGCCAAAGCGCGCGACCCGATCTCCGCGAAGCTCGTGGCGAATCTGATCACCTCGGCGGGCGCCAACCGCGTCCTTTCCATGGACCTGCACGCCGCGCAGATCCAGGGCTTTTTCGACATTCCGGTGGATCACCTGCAGGGCGCGCCGATTTTGGCGTCCTATTTCATGGAACGCTTCCACGGCAATATGGAAAACGTGGTCATCGTTTCCCCCGACCTCGGCAGCGTGTCCCGCGCCCGCAACTTCGCGCAGCGCTGCAACACTACGATCGCCATGATCGACAAACGCCGCGCCAGAGCGAACGTTTCGGAGGTCTGCAACATCATCGGCGACGTGAAAGGGAAAACCTGTATCATGGTGGACGACATCATCGATACCGCCGGCACGATCTGCAATGCGGCGCACGCGCTTTTGGAGATTGGCGGCGCAAAAGAGGTCTATGCCGGCGCGACTCACGCGATCTTGTCCGGCGAGGCCATGGAGCGCATGAAGAACACGCCCTTCAAGGAAGTGGTCTTACTCGATACCATCGAGCTGCCCAAAGAAAAGATTTTGCCGAACTTCAAGATCATTTCCGTCGGGCAGGTGTTCGCGGAGGCGATCGAGCGCATCTACGAGGAATTGCCCGTCTCCACGATCTTCAATTGAAATGAATCGACCGTCTGCACCCGTCGCGGAGCTGATCTGCGTCGGAACGGAGCATCTTCTGGGGGAAGTGGTGGATACCAATTCCCCCTATCTTTGCGGAAGGCTCAAAGAACTCGGGATCTGCGTGTACCGAAAGCAGGTCTGCGGCGATCACGCAGGCCGCCTGCGGGAGGCGCTCACGCTCGCGCTTTCCCGCGCGGATCTGGTGATCTTGATCGGCGGGCTCGGCCCGACCGAGGACGATCTGAGCCGCGAATGCGTCGCCGAAACGCTCGGACTGCCGCTTTGGGAGGATCCGGAGCTGGTCGCGCGCCTGCGGGAGTATTTCGCGTCCCGCGCCCGCCGGATGGCGTCCTGCAATCTGCGTCAGGCGCGCCGGCCGCAGGGGTCGGTCGTGCTCGAAAACGCCTGCGGGACCGCGCCGGGGCTTTGGATCGAATGGGAAAACAAGCCGGTCGTTTTGCTTCCCGGACCGCCCAAGGAGTTTTGCATGATGGTGGATCGGGAGCTTATGCCGCGTTTGAGCGCGCGTTATCAGAGTGTGCCGATCGTGACGCGGTCTTTGCGCCTGTACGGGATCGGCGAATCGGAGCTGGCGGAGCGATTGAGCGCCTTCTGGGACGGGATCGGGGAGGTCACCGTCGCGGATTATATCAAGGACGGCGAGATCGAGCTGCGGCTTGCCTGCCGCATGGAAGAAACGCAGGCAAAAAAGAAGATAAGCGACGCGATCCGGCTTCTGGCGCCGCATCTGCGCCCCTATCTGTACGCCACGCAAAACACGGATCTCGCGCACGCGCTGATCGAGCGTTTTGCCGCGCGCGGACTGCGCTTTTCGTCGGCGGAGTCCTGCACGGGCGGAGCGATCGCCTCTTTGCTTGCCGCCGTGCCCGGCGCGTCCGAGGTTTTGTGGGGCGCCTGCGTCACCTACGATAACGAAGCGAAAACGAGCCTCGTTTGCGTCAGCGAGGAGACTTTGCGCACACACGGCGCGGTCAGCGATCAGACCGCGCGGGAAATGGCGCGCGGGATGGCGGAGCGATCCAAAAGCGATCTTGCGCTTTCCGTCACGGGGCTTGCCGGCCCCGGCGACGACGGCGTGCATCCGGTCGGAACGGTCTTTTTCGGCGTCAGCTTCCGGGGCGAGATACGCGTTTTCGAGCGGCATTTTTCGGGCGACCGCGCCCGGATCCGCCGCGACGCCGCCCTGTACGGCATCGCGCTGTCTTTGCAGACGGCGGGGCTTTTTGAAGCCTTGCCGGAGGACGGGGATCCCGCCGGGGATCCGGAATAAACGAAAAGAGGGATACGGTTTTGGCAAATCAGGAAGCGTTCAAAGGATCCGTCTCCGTGACCACGGAGCATATTTTTCCGATCATCAAGCGTTGGCTTTATTCCGACAAGGAGATCTTTCTACGGGAGATCGTGTCCAACGCGTCCGACGCGATCGTCAAATTCAAGCGGCTCGTTTCGCTCGGCGAGACCGACGCGCCGGACGCGCCCGGCCGCATCGACGTGGTGCTCGACGCTGAACAGAAAACGATCCGCGTCAGCGACAACGGCATCGGGATGACGCGCGACGAGGTGGATCGGTATCTCGTGCAGATCGCCCTGTCCGGCGCCTTGGAGTTTTTAGAGAAATACGAGGGCGAAAACGCCGCGGAAAGCGGGATCATCGGGCATTTCGGGCTCGGCTTCTATTCCGCGTTCATGGTCGCGGATCGCGTGGAGGTGTTCACGAAATCCCATACCGGCGAGAGCGCCGTCACCTGGGATTGCAACGAGCTCGGCGCCTATACCATAACGGAGGGCGGCAGAGAAGAGCGCGGCACCACGGTCGTGCTGCACTTAAACGAGGAAGAGAGCGAGTATCTCAAAGAAGAGCGCCTGCGCGCCATTTTGGAAAAATACTGCGCGTTTCTCGCGTTTCCGATCTATCTTTCCGTCGCGGGGGCGGAGGCAAAGGGGACGGAGGCAAAGGAAGAAGTCCCCGTCAACGATACCGAGCCGCTCTGGCTCAAAAAACCGGCGGATCTTACGGACAAGGACTACGAGGACTTTTATCATAAGCTCTTCGGCTACGATTCCGAGCCGCTTTTCTGGATCCACGTCAACGCGGATTACCCCTTGAATTTCCGCGGGGTATTGTATTTCCCGCGCTTAAAACACGAGTTTGCGTCCATGGAGGGCGAGGTCAAGCTCTATTACAACCGGGTGTTCGTCGCGGACAACGTGCCGGAGATCATCCCGGAGTATCTGTTGAGCTTGAAAGGCGTTCTGGATTGCCCGGAGCTGCCCTTGAACGTTTCGCGTTCCTTTTTGCAGAACAACGCCTACGTCGGCAAATTATCCGCGCACGTTTCCAAAAAAGTCTGCGACAAGATCGTGGAGCTTTCCAAAAACGAGCGCGAAAAATACGAAAGCTTTTCGCCCGATCTGAAGCCCTTTTTGGAATACGGCTCCATGAAGGACGAAAAGTTTTTGGAACGCATCAAGGACGTGGTGCTCTATAAAACCACGAAAAAGACCTTTGTGACCCTGGAAGAATATCTCGACGCCGCAGGCGAAAAAACCGTGTATTATACGACGGATCCCGTGCGGCAGAGCCGGTTTGTGACCCTGCTTGAAGAGCAGGGCAAGACCGTTTGCGTCCTCGATTCGATTTTGGACACGCAGTATCTCTCGTTTTTGGAAGCGCGGGATCCGGACCTGAAATTTTTGCGCGTGGACAGCGGCGCCGAGGCGCTTGCGGAAACGGAGGGCGAAACGGATCACGCCGCCTTGCGCGACGCGTTTTCCGGCATTTTGCCGGAGGGCGTGAAGCTTGCGTTTGCGCATCTGAAAAACGCGGACACCCCCGCGATCCTCACCTGCCCCGAGGAAAGCCGCCGCATGGCGGATCTGATGCGTCTGTACCGGATGCAAAAGGAAGAGGATCTGCCGCCCGTTCCGAAAAACGAGGTGCTGACCGTGAACACGATATGCCCCGTTTGCGAGGATCTTTGCGCGATCGCGGATCAGGAAAAGCGCACGCGGCTTGCCAAACAGATTTATTACACCGCCCTTTTGACCGCCCGCACGCCGGAAAAAGAGGAGCTGGAAGCGTTTTTGGAGAACAATCTGGAACTGATCCGGGACGCGATGGCGTAAAAAACAAAAAACCTGTTTTCAAACTCGCGAAAATATGCTACAATAGCAATATCATCGGTAGAGGAGGATCTTATGGGCTCGATTGCGGACTTTTTTTCCTATCTCGGCACCCGGCTTTCCACGATCAGCGTCATCGACGTGATCGATATTCTGATCGTGTCCGTCCTGTTCTACTACGTGATCGTCTTTTTCAGAGACCGCCGGGCGGGGAAGCTTGCCGTCGGCGTGCTCTTTTTACTGCTCGCGCTGCTGATCAGCACCTTATTGGAAATGCGCGCCACGCAGAGCATTCTGGAAACGATCGTCGGCGTCGGGGTTTTGGCGCTCATCATCATTTTCCAGCCGGAACTGCGGACGATGCTTGAAAAAATGGGGCGCAATTCGCTGTCCGGCTTAAACCGGCTCGTGGATCTGCGCACGGACGATGAAAAACTGAAAGTCTTAAACGAGGTCTGTCTTGCCGCGGGAGAGCTTTCGCAGAGCAAAACGGGCGCGCTGATCGTCATCGAGCGCAAAACGAAGCTCGGCGACGAGATCCGCACCGGCACCGAACTCAACGCGGACGTTTCCGCGCCCCTGATCCGCAATATCTTCTATAACAAAGCGCCTCTGCACGACGGCGCCATGATCCTGCGCGGCGGCCGCATCTACGCCGGCGGCTGCTTTCTGCCGCTTTCGGCAAGCACGGAGATCGACCGCAGACTCGGCACGCGCCACCGCGCGGCGCTCGGCGTATCCGAGATCAGCGACGCGGTCGTGGTCGTCGTGTCCGAGGAAACGGGCGGCATTTCGATCGCGATCGACGGGAAGCTCTATCAGGGATTCGATAAATACACCCTGCAAAACCGGCTGTTGCAGATCTTTGAGCTGGACGTGAGCCGCTCGCGCGCGCTCGCCCGCCGCAAGAAAGAGAAAAAGAACGCGAAAACCGAGGACGCACCGGACGCACCGCAACAGGAGGACGACCGTGAAGGTCTTTGATCGTATCGAAACCGATCCGGAAAAAAAGCGCCGCGAAAGCCGCTTGTTCCGGCCGCTGATCGCGGTCTTGTCTTTGATTTTGGGCTTTGCCTTCTGGTCTTACGTCGCGATCTCCGACAACCCGAACAACACGCGCATCTTTTCCTCGATCCCCGTGAAATTCGAGAATCTCAACGTGTCCGGCTATACGATCCTGTCCGGTTCGGACGTGAACGCGGACGTGACGATCTCCGGCCGGCGCAACGAATTGAGCCGGCTTGACGACGAGGACTTTTCCCTCTCCGTGGATCTGTCCGACGTGACCGTCGCCGGGAACTACTTAAAAGAAGTGCGCGTCAGCGGTCTGCCCTCCGGGATGGAGATGATCACCTGCTCGCCGCGCTATATCTCCGTGGATATCGACGTGGAAAAGACCGTTTCCGTGCCGGTTTTGGAGCCGGAGGAAACCTATACGCTCAAAGAGGGCGTGCGCATCCGCCGCGCCTTCTCGCAGGATTCCGTATCCGTCAAAGGCCCGCAGCAGGTGCTGGATACCATCGTGGGCATCCGCCCCGTGCTGGACTTGGGCGAGCTGACGGAGGACGTCGTCAAGACCGTGAATCTGCGCTTTGTGGACGCGAACGGCAACGAGGTCACCAACCGTTACCTCGTTCCGGCGCAGAACACGTTGAGCATCAGCTATACGCTGTATAAAGAAAAGACCGTGCCCTTGATGCTCAACGTCGAGACCGTGTTGAGCTCGGAGCGCGTCACGCAGACCGTCACGCCCTCCACGATCACGGTCCAGGGTCCGCCCAATCAGATCGACGATCTCGAACAGATCTGGGCGCGCACCGTGTCCACCGCGGAGATGAGAAGCGAGGAGAACACCTATACCGGCACGGTGATCCTGCCCGAGGGACTGGAAGCGGCGGGCACGACCACCTATACCGCGATCGCGCGTTTGAGCGGCGTCAACTCCAAGACCGTCACTCTGCCGTTAGATGCTTCCTACGTGGAGATCACGGGTCTTGCAAGCGGACTTTCCTTGAATTTGGAAAGCGAGAGCGTGAACGTGACCGTGCGCGCGGCAAACGGCAATTTGAGCCGCGTGAGCGCGTCAAGCCTCGGCGCCGTACTCGATCTTTCGGGCTATACCGAGGCGGGCTCTTATACCGTCGATCTGGAATTCAACGTGTCCGACGAATGGAAAAACGTGTTCTACGTCGTCGGTACGGCAAGCGTGGATCTGACGCTTGGCGCCTCATGATCCTGCGCGGGATCGTTTCGGAAATAAACGGCGATAAGGTTCTGGTCGCCCTGGAAAGCGCCCCCTGCGAGGGGTGCCGGACGCCCTGTGCCGCCTGCGTGCAGACGGGAAAGCCGCGCTTTGCTTCGGTCCCAAACACCGTCGGCGCGCGCGTCGGCGATCCGGTGCGCTTGGAATGTAAGGACAAAAGCGTTTTGCTTTCCGGCGTTTTGCTGTTTCTCTTCCCGCTGATCGCGGGGATCGTCGCGGTGCTTTGCACGCTTTTTTTGGGCGAGGCGACGGCGGCGCTGATCGGCGCGGCGGCGCTTGCGATATGCTTTGTGCTTGCCACGATCGTTTTATCGTTTTACAGACGTAAATCGGGAAACGCGCTGACCCTGCTTCCCTTAAGATCCGATCCGCCGGAAGACGAGAATTCACTTGACAAACGTTAGGCGCTTGTGTATAATATCTTGCACGCGCCGCAAAAAGGAGAATCCGGAATGGCACACGGCGCGGGCGCGAGTATCTTCTTTCTGGAAGAATTGTATCACGCGAAGGATCAAAGGCTTGTCTTTGAGCGCGAGCTTGCGACCGGCTTTTGTGAAGACGGCGTGAGTGAAAGCGCCCCGGCGCGGATCTCGGGATCGCTTACGGACTATTCCGGCGAGATCCAGTTTCGCGCGGCCGTGCGGTTTTTCTACCAAACGGTCTGCGACCGTTGCTTGAAGCCGATCGAGGGCGTTTTGGAGTTTTCGATCGACGCGCCCGTCGTCACGGATCCCGCAAAACGGGAAGAAGCGGAAGGCGAAACGGTCGTGGCGGAAAACGAGGCGCTCGACTTGTGCGAGATCATCCGTTACGGCGTGCGGGAATATCTCCCCGCCAAACGGGTTTGTTCCATGACCTGCAAGGGGCTTTGTCCCACTTGCGGCGCCGATCTGAACGAGGGCAAATGCTCCTGTAAAAAGCCCGTCGATCCGCGCTTGGAAGGTCTGAAAGAGTTTTTTAACGAGTCAAACGATTAAGGAGGTGTAACCATACCATGGCAGTACCGAAGAGAAAAACCTCGGCACAGAGGAAACATAAACGTCGTTCCAGCGTCTGGAAGCTGTCTGCTCCCACCCTGACGGCTTGCCCGAAATGCGGGGAAAAGATCTTGCCCCATCACGTATGCGAGCATTGCGGCAATTATGATGGCAGGGAAGTCATCGCCGTCGAGGAAAAATAAGGATCCGTTTGTGCTTAAAAAAGATATGTCATACTTGGTGGCGTAAGCGACCCGGGTGAGATATCTTTTTTCGTTTTTGGAGTAGAGTTTGTCGGATGGTTACGATCAGTTCGGTCCTGCCGGGATCCCCGGCTGAAAAAGCGGGCGTGCGCGCACACGATCAGCTTGTGATGATCAACGCGAGCACGATCACCGACGTGCTGGATTATCAGTTTTATCTGACGGATCCCGTGCTCGATCTGTCCTTGCTGCGCTCCGGGCGCCCCTTGACCGTGCGGATCGAAAAAGAGGAATACGAGGATATCGGGCTTGAGTTCGATACCTTTTTGATGGACCGTCAGCGCTCTTGCGAAAACCATTGCGTGTTCTGCTTTATCGACCAGAATCCCTCGGGGATGCGGGAAAGCGTCTATTTCAAAGACGACGATACGCGACTGTCTTTTTTGCACGGCAATTACGTTACGCTCACCAACTGCGACGAAAACGAATTGGAGCGCATCGCGCGCTTAAGGCTTTCCCCCGTCAACGTGTCGGTCCACGCGACCGAGCCGGAGCTGCGCGCGCTTTTGTTGCAAAACGATTCGGCGGGCAGGATCCTGGAACAATTAAGGTTTCTGGCAAGCCGCGGGATCGCGCTCAACTGCCAGATCGTGCTTTGCCGCGGGATCAACGACGGCGGGCACTTGACCCGCACGCTCACGGACCTTTCCGCGATCGGGGACGCGATTTTAAGTATCGCCGTCGTCCCGGCGGGGCTCACCATGCACCGCGAGGGCTTGTTTCACTTGCGGGATTACGACGAAGAGTCCGCGGGGGAAGTGATCGATTTGGTCGATTCCTTTGAAAGGCGGCGCAAAAATCCGTCGTCCGGCAGGCTTTGCTTCTGCGCCGACGAATTCTATCTGCGCGCGCGCAGACCTTTGCCGGGACGGGACTATTACGGGGATTATCCCCAGCTTGATAACGGCGTCGGGCTCCTGCGCGCCCTGGAAGAGGACGTGGAAGAGGAGCTTGCCCGGCGCCGAAACGAGCCGTATGAAAAAAAGAATTATCTCCTGCTCACCGGCACCGCCGCCGCGCCGTTTTTCGAGAGCTTAACGCAAAAAATCGTCGCGGCTCTGCCCGGCGTGCGCTGCAGCGTCTGCGCCGTGGAGAACCGTTTTTACGGAAAAAGCGTCACCGTGGCGGGACTGCTCACGGGCAGCGATTATCTTGCCGCGGTGCGGGATCTGGATCTTTTGGAGTTCGACGCGATCCTGCTTTCCGCCTCGTCGCTTCGCTATGAACGCGACCTGTTTTTGGACGGCATGAGTTTAACGGAACTGAAAAACCGCATCGGTCTGCCGATCATTCCCGTGGAGGGCAGAGGCGACCTTGCGGTCAAACTGATGGGAGGACATTGATGGCGTTACCGGTAGTCGCGGTGGTCGGACGGCCGAACGTGGGCAAAAGCACCCTGTTCAACAAGCTCTGCGGAGAGCGTATCTCGATCGTGGAGGACGTGCCCGGGGTCACCCGCGACCGCATCTATTCCACCTGCGAGTGGAACGGCAGGAAAATGCTGCTCGTCGATACCGGCGGTCTGGAGCCGCAGGAAAAAGACCCGATCCACGCGCACATCCGCACCCAGGTCGGGATCGCGGTCGAGACCGCGGACGTGATCGTGTTTTTAACGGACGTGACGACCGGCCCCGTCGCGGCGGACCGCGAGATCGCGCAGTATCTGAAACGCAGCCGCAAGCCCGTGGTGCTCGCGGTCAACAAGGTGGATTCCGTGGGGAATCCGCCCCCGGAGTTTTACGAGTTTTACGAGCTCGGCGCGGAACACGGGCCCTTTGCCGTTTCCGGCATCCACGGAACGGGCAGCGGGGACGTGCTCGATTGCGTCGTTTCGCTTCTGCCCGAGGCGGAAAACGAGGAGGAGGACGCGGATCGCGTGCGCGTGTGCGTGATCGGCAAACCGAACGCCGGAAAAAGCTCGCTTGTCAACAGGATCCTCGGCGAGGAGCGCATGATCGTCTCCGAGGTCCCCGGGACCACGCGGGACGCGGTGGATACCGAGATCGACAACGAATACGGCAAGTTCACCTTCATCGATACCGCGGGCATCCGCCGTCAGAGCAAGGTGGAGGATAAGGTCGAGCGTTACAGCGTGTTGCGCGCGCGCCTTGCCGTGGAACGCAGCGACGTGTGCGTTCTGATGGTGGACGCGACCGAAAAGGTCACCTTCCAGGACGAGCGCATCGCGGGCATCGCGCACGAAAGCGGCAAGCCCACGATCATCGTGCTCAATAAATGGGACCTCGTGGAAAAGGACACGAACACGCAAAAAGCCTTTGCCGAGGATACCCGCAAGGCGCTTGCGTATATGACCTACGCGCCGATCCTCTTTCTTTCGGCAAAGACCGGACAGCGGGTGGATAAACTGTTCGGGCTCATTTTGAAGGTCTATGCCGCGAGCCGCCTGCGCGTGCCCACGGGACTCATTAACGATATGCTTGCCGACGCCGTCGCGCGCGTCCAGCCGCCCACGGACAAGGGCAAGCGGCTGAAGCTCTATTACATGACGGAGGCCAGCGTTTGCCCGCCGACCTTCGTCGTGTTCTGCAACAGCGAAAAGCTGTTCCATTTTTCCTATCGGCGCTATCTGGAAAATTATATCCGCGAGACCTTTGATTTCGAAGGCACCCCGATCCGGCTGACCGTTCGGGAGCGCGGGGAGGAGGAGCGATGAACTTTCTCTTACACGGTTTCGGCGCGATCCCGTTTTTTGTCAACGGGTTGTTCGGCGCGGACACGGAATTCGGTCTGCAGGTGCTCGCCTGCTTTGCCGTGATTCTGATCGCGTATCTGCTCGGCAGTATCAATTCCTCGGTGATCGCCTCCAGAGCGATCTTTTCCAAGGATATCCGGGACAGCGGCAGCGGCAACGCGGGGCTGACCAATATGTACCGCGTGTACGGCGCGCGCGGCGCGGTGTGGACGCTTTTGGGCGATCTTTTGAAAAGCATCGTCGCCGTGCTCTGCGGGATGGCGCTCATGGGCTACGCCTACGGCGGGCATCTGGCGATCCTGTTCTGCGTGCTCGGGCACGCCTATCCCTGTTATTTCCGGTTTCGCGGCGGCAAGGGCGTGTTGTCCGCGGCGGCGTGCATTTTCTGTTTAAGCCCGATCACGTTTCTGATTCTGATCGCGCTGTTTCTTCTGATGGTGCTTGCCACGAAATACGTTTCCGTCGGCTCGATCACGGCGGCGTTTTTCTACCCGCTGATCTACCGCGCCTTTTGCCCGGGACTGCCCTTTTTGAGCGTGTCCTCCTCGATTTTGACCTGTCTTTTGGTGATCTTCTGGCACCGGGCAAACGTGAAGCGCCTGATCGCCGGCACCGAGCATAAATTCGGCGAAAAGAAGGATCCGGACCCGAAATCAAAACAAAAAAAGGACTGAATCATGGCGACCGTTGCGTTTTTTGAGTGCTTGGACTATGCCGACCGCGCCGCCGTGCGCCGCGCGATCGACGGGATCTTTGAAGCCGCCGGCGGCGCGGAAGCGATTTTGGGACACGGCCGCCGCGTCGTCGTCAAACCGAACCTTGTGATGAAAAAAGAGCCGGAGGGCGGCGCGACCACGCACCCCGCGATCCTGGAAGCGGTGTTGGAAGTGGTTTTGCAATATACGAGCGACGTTTGCGTGGCGGAATGCCCCGGCGGGCTCGGAAACGACGCGGTGCTGGAATCGATCTATCGCGTGACCGGCATCCGCGCGGTCTGCGAAAAGCTCGGCGTGCCGATCGCGCGCGACCGCACAGCGATCAAGCTCGATTTCCCGCAAGGATACGCCGCGCACAGTCTGGATCTTTTGAAGGTCATGGCGGAGGCGGAGGTCTTTCTCAACCTCGGCAAATTGAAAAGCCACTCGCTCACCGGATTTACCGGCTGCGCCAAAAACCTCTACGGCGCGATCCCCGGGCTGTTTAAGGTGGAATACCACGCGCGCTATTCCGAGATCCGCACCTTCTGCGAGGTGGTGCTGGATCTGAATCGCGCGCTGCGCCCCGCGCTTTCCATTTTGGACGCCGTGATCGGCATGGAGGGCAACGGCCCGACCGGCGGGGAGCCGAAATTCATCGGCGGTATTTTAGGCTCCGTCGATCCCTTTGCCGTGGACGCGATCGGCGCAAAGCTGATCGGCATCACCCAAGAAGAGGACGCGCCGATCCTGCGCGCCGCCGAAGAGCACGGGCTTTTGCCCGAAACCATAAACGTGGTCGGCGACGACTATCAAGCGCATATCCAAAGCGATTTTCGCCTGGCGGACGCCCAGCGCTTCAACGTGCTGCGCGATATGCCGAATCTCTTCGGCGGCAGGCTCAAACGCTTTTTGGAGCCGCACCCGGTGATCTCGAAACGCTGCGTCGGCTGCGGAGAGTGCGCACGCGTCTGCCCCGGCAAGGCGATCGAAATGAAAACGGTAAACGGCGCCGCCCGCCGCGCCCGGATCCGGAAACGCCAGTGCATCCGCTGTTATTGCTGTCAGGAGCTCTGTCCGCAAAAAGCGGTGGATACGAAACAAAAGAGTTTTTTGAAATTGTGATGCAAACGCTCACCCTGCGCGCAAGCGCCAAGCTCAATCTCACGCTCGCGGTCGGAGAACGGATGCCCGACGGGTATCATCCGATCCGTTCGGTCATGCAGAAAATCTCCCTGTTCGATACCCTGGAATTTACGCGGTCCGAAGAAACGCGCATGGTCTCGGATTTGAGTTATCTGCCCTCGGACGAGCGCAATCTGTGCGTGCGCGCGGTAAACGAATACCGCCGCCTTACGGGAAAGGACGCGAATCTTTCGATCCGCGTGCAAAAAAAGATCCCGGTCGGCGCGGGGCTCGGCGGCGGAAGCGCCGACGCGGCGGCGACGATCCGCGCGCTGGAAGCCTTTTTCGGGGCGCTGGACGAGGATACGCGTCAACGTCTCGCGCGATCGCTCGGCGCGGACGTGCCGTTTTGCCTGCATCCCTGCAACACGGCGTTATGCGAGGGCGTGGGCGAGCGCATCACCCCGGTCGAAAACCGGATCAAAAACGCGCATCTCTTGCTTTATAAAGAAGGGCGCAAAGCCTCCACCGCCCGCGTGTACGCGGCGTTTGACGCGCTGGATCCCGTTAGCTCGGATCCGACGGACGCCGTGATCGGCGCGCTTGAGCGCGGCGACGCGGACGCGCTTTGCGATTGCCTGTTCAACGACCTTACGCGCGCCCTGGAAAGCCTGGGGCAGCCGGTCGGGGCGATCCGGAAGCGGATGACGGATCTCGGCGCGCGCGGCGCGCTGATGAGCGGCGCGGGGCCCACGGTGTACGGCGTTTTTACAGACGTAAACGCGTTGGAGCAGGCGCGGGCAAAGCTTTCCGGAAGCCCGGACGCGTTTTGCGCGCCGGCGCATTTTTTGCTCTGAAAGCGCATAAGAAAAACGAAAACGACCGACCCTCCTTTTGCCGGGAAACCCGGCGCAAAGGAGGGTTTTTATGTTCGATGCCAAAACCGCGTTCCGGAAAAAAGCGTGCGCGGTGTTCGCGTTTGTCTGCGCGGCGTTTTTATTGGTCAGCGTGTTTTTGCCCTTGAAGGGCAGGGCGCGGATCACCTCGTCCGTTCTGCGCTTTCACGTGGTCGCCGATTCCGACGCGCCCGAGGATCAGGAGCTCAAAGAGGATCTGCGCGCTTCGGTGCTGGACTGGACAAAGGAGGGGCTGAGCGCCTGCCGCAGCGTCACGCAGGCGCAGGCGTATCTGGAGGAAAACCGCCCCGTGCTGGAGCGGAAGATCGACGCGTTTTTATCGGAACGCGGCGCGCCGTACGGCGCCTTGCTTTTCATCGGCACGGAATACCACGCCGCGAAGACCTACGACGAGATCACCCTGCCGCAGGGGGAGTATCTCACCTTCCGGATCACGCTCGGCCGCGGAGAGGGGCATAATTTCTTTTGCGTGCTGTTCCCGCCGATCTGTCAGAACGCCGCGCGCCGGGAAACGAACGGCGAGGTCTTGATGCAATACGGTTTTTCCTCAGACGAGGTGCGTCGGTTGGAGGACGGCGGCGGGGTGAAATACCGCTTTTTCCTCTGGGATCTGATCTGCGGGCTTTTCGAAGATCGGTAGGCGTTTTTTGGAAATAAGAAGTTTCCCGCGGGTACTTGCATTTTTCGTTCGTTGGTGTTATAATTACCCGGTAAAGTAGGAATCTGGAGGAAACTCGATGAAAATCGCGGTCAACGGCTGGGCGATTTCGGACGCCATCGGTTTTGAGGAAACCTTTCAAGCGGTGAAAGCCGCCGGGTACGACGGGATCGAACTGGATCTGGACGCGTCCGGCGCGCATAGTTTAACCATGGATATGACGGATCGGGACTGCGAAAGAATCGCGGAATTGAGCCGCAAGATCGGGCTTCCCGTGTTCAGCGTCGCGACCTCGATCTCCGGCGAGATGGGCTCGGACGACGCAAAAAAAGTCGCAAACGCGAAAGCCGTTTTGCTCAAGCAATTGCGCTTTGCCGAGATCCTCGGAGCAAGCGCGATCCTGACCGCGCCCGGCTTCGGGAACACCGACTGGGGCAAGGCGCACGAGAATCTGATTTGTGCGTTTCGGGAATTGAAGGACGAGATCGACGCTTACGGCATTAAAATCGGCATCGAGCACGTCTGGAACGGATTTTTCCTCTCCCCGCGCGATCTTGCCTATACGATCGATCGGATCGCAAATCCCCTGGTCGGCGTGTATTACGACGTTGCCAACTGCGCGGATCGCTCCAAAAGCGAGGACTGGATCCGCTTTTTGGGCAAACGCATCACGCGGATGCACATCAAGAATTTTGACCGCAAGAGCGTGTTCGAGTTTTCTTTCCCGCCCTTATACGAACGCGGCACGATCGACTGGGCGCCGGTGAACCGGGCGCTTGCCGAGATCGGCTATCAGGACGCGATCACCGCGGAATTCGGAGCCCCCGAGGGAGATCCGAGCGAAAAATTATCGCGTTCGTATCAGGCGATCACCGAAATTTTACAAGCATAACCGCAGGAGGGTATCAGCGTGAAAAACTGGAAAAAGCACCTTCTTTTGATCCTGGCGTTTTGCCTTGTGCTCTTCGCTTTCGCGTCCTGCAAACCCGGGAATCAGCGCAATTACGAAGAGGACGAAGACGATTACGTCGAGGTCGAAGCAGACGACGACAACGAGGATACTTACGAGTTTGCGCGCTCTTTGATCCCCGAAGTCGATTTTGAGGGCCGTGAATTCCGGATCCTGATCTGCAAGAGCGTGAGCAATTTCGACGTGCAGAACGGCGACCTTTCGCGTAACGTCGTCGCCAAGGGACAGATCGGCGTGGAGATCAACGACCAGGTCTATAACCGCAACCTGTATCTCGAAAAGAAGCTCGGCATCACGATCCGCGCCTATGAAAAACCCTTCCGCGCCGTGGCGGACGAGTTGAAGGCGAGCATTCTCGCTATGGACGACCGCTACGATATCTGCTACACCCGTCTGGACGATCTGACCCCGCTTGCGAGCGAGGGCTTGCTCGTGAACCTGTACGAACTGGAAGAATACGGCGTGGACTTCTCGCGTCCCTGGTGGGATCAGAACTCCATCGACGAATTGTCGATCCAGGGCGAATTGTTCTTCGCGGTGTCCGACGGAGATATCGTCGATAAGCAGACCACCATGGCCTGTATGTTCAATAAGTCTCTGATGGACGAGCATCGCATCGAATATCCTTACGAGACCGCTTCGGCGGGCGAGTGGACGATCGATCTGATGATGGACATGGCAAACCAGGTCAAGAAGGACGCGGACGGCAACGGCATTTATAACGCGTCCGACGTCTGGGGCGTGCTCACCGAGTACGACTCCGCCACCTGTTTCTACTACGCCTTCGGCGGCTACGTGACCACGAAGAACAACGCCGACGAGCCGGTGCTCGCCATGCAGAACCCGGCGGCGCAGATCGCGATCGACAAGGCCCTGTCCGTGATGCAGAATAACGACGTCGTTTATAAGGCCGAACAGATCACGGGCGGTACGGACGGGATCTGGGTCACCGCGAGTAATATGTTCGTCAACAACCAGGCGCTGTTCCGGATCACGAACCTGACCACCGTGGAACGCTGGCGGAACATGAAGGCGGACTTCGGGATCCTGCCCATGCCCAAGCTCAACACCGAACAGAAGAATTACGTTCATCTGTGCAAGAACGGCGCGACCGGCGTTTGCGTGCCGAACACCAACGAGAATTTAGACTTCACGGCGATCTGTCTGGAAGCGTTCGTTTCCTGCTCGCGCTACACCTTGCGCAGCGCCTACTACGAAACGACCCTCGAGGGCATGGTCTCCCGCGATTTAGAGACCCCGAAGATGCTCGATATCATCTTCTCGACCCGCGCGTTCGACCTCGGTTACATCTTCAATTTCGGGCACGACGGCTCGATCTCCCAGGGTGAAACGAACGGCACGGGCATCGGGTATCTGTTGATGAAGCTTGCCCGCTCCAACAGCACCGCGTTCGCCTCCTCCTACGACTCGATCAAGGATAAGGCGCAGGCGCAGATCGACGATATGCTTTCCACCTTGGAGCGCAGCAGAGAAGTCTGAACCGACAAGTGAATAACGCGAGGAACGGGCAGCCGGATCTGATTTTCCACAGCTACAGAGAGGCCGGGCGCTGAGAGCGGCCGCTGTGTCGGATCACGGCATTTCACCCGGGAGCGGCGCGGAGGATAAGTCCGCGACGGGCGCCCGCCGAAACCGGGAAATGAAGAAAAAATAAGGGTGGTACCGCGATCATTCGCCCCTGTATGCAAATACGGGGGCGTTTTTTTACACAAAGGAGAAGAATCCATGAAAGAAAAATTGATGCGTTTACAGGCGGAACTGGAAGAAAAACTCTCCCGCGCCGCCACGCCGGACGCCGTGGAGGAGCTGCGGGTCCGCTACCTCGGCAAAAAAGGGCAACTGACCGACATTCTGCACAGTATGGGCAGTCTGTCCCCGGAAGAGCGCCCCGTGATCGGCGAGCTTGCCAATCGCGTCAGAGGAGCGATCACCGAGGCGATCAATCAGAAAAAGGCGTCCTTTGAGCGCGCCCTGCGCCAAAAGAAGCTGGAGGCGGAAACGCTCGATATCACCGCGCCCTCCGAGCAGATCCCCGAGGGCGGCAGGCATCCGATCGCGCTCGTGCAGGAGGAGATCGAACGGATCTTCATTTCCATGGGCTTTACCGTGGAGGACGGGCCGGAGATCGAAACGGATCACTATAATTTCACCGCGCTCAACACGCCCGCGGATCACCCCGCGCGCGACACGCAGGACACCTTTTATATCACCGACGACGTGCTTTTGCGCACGCAGACCTCTCCGGTGCAGATCCGCGTGATGGAGAAAACGCGCCCGCCGATCCGCATGATCTGTCCGGGGCGCGTGTATCGCTCCGACGCGGTGGACGCCACCCACTCGCCCATGTTCCATCAGATCGAGGGTCTGGTCGTCGATCGCGGCATCACGATGGGCGATCTGAAAGGCACCTTGGATCTTTTCGCGCAGAAAATGTTCGGCGCGCAGACCAAAACGCGCTTTCGCCCGCATCATTTCCCCTTCACCGAGCCGAGCGCGGAGGTGGACGTTTCCTGCTTCGTCTGCGGCGGCGACGGTTGTTCCTTGTGTAAAAAAGAAGGCTGGATCGAGATCCTCGGCGCGGGCATGGTGCATCCGAACGTGCTGCGCGGCTGCGGGCTGGATCCGGAGGTCTATACCGGCTTTGCCTTCGGGCTCGGTCTGGAGCGTATCGTGATGGCGCGCTACGGCGTGAACGATATGCGTTATCTCTATGAAAACGACGTCCGCTTCCTGCGGCAGTTCGCATAAATAAGGAGGATCGGAAGATGAAGCTGTCTTTACGGTTTTTGTCGGATTATGTCAAAAGCGAGTTTTACCGGGAACCGAAAAGCTATTGCGACCGCATGACCGCCACCGGATCCAAGGTGGAGGGCTATGAGCTCGCGGGCGAGGACGTTTTGAACGTCGTGATCGCGAAGATCACGGAAGTCAAGCCCCATCCGGACGCGGATCGTTTGCAGATCTGCGCGGTCGATACCGGAAAAGAAACGATCCAGGTCGTCACCGCCGCGCAAAACGTGTTCGCGGGGGCGCTCGTTCCCGTCGCGCTCGACGGCGCGAGCCTGCCGGGCGGCGTGAAGATCCAAACGGGCAAGCTGCGCGGAGAAGTGAGCCAAGGAATGTTCTGCTCGATCGCGGAACTGGGTCTTACGATCCACGATATGCCGGGCGCCGCCGAGGACGGGATCCTGATCTTGCCGTCCGACGCGCCGATCGGGGAGGATATCCGCGATTATCTGCTCTTAAAAGACGTGATCGTCGAATTCGAGATCACCCCGAACCGCCCGGACTGCCTGTCCGTGATCGGACTTGCCAGAGAAACGGCGGCGTCCTTCGGGGTTCAAGCCTCGATCCCGACGCCGAAGGTTCGCGGCGGCGCGGGCAAAACGGGCGATCTGCTGCAGGTCTCGGTTAAAGCGCCGGATCTCTGCGAGCGGTATCTTGCGCGCGCGGTCAAGCACGTGAAGATCGAGCCCTCTCCCTTGTGGCTGAGATCCAAACTGCGGATGATGGGCGTGCGCCCGATCAACAATTTAGTGGATATCACCAACCTCGTGATGCTCGAATACGGCCAGCCGATGCACGCGTTCGATTACCGCACCCTGCGCGGCAAGCAGATCGTCGTGCGCCGCGCCAAGCCGGGCGAGACCATGACGACGCTGGACGGCAACGAACATACTCTGAATCCCGAAATGCTCATGATCTGCGACGCCGTCGGTCCGGTCGGCGTGGCGGGCGTCATGGGCGGACTTGACAGCGAGATCCGCGACGATACCGACACCGTGATCTTTGAATCCGCGATCTTCTCCGGCGCCTCGATCCGCCACACCTCCCGCGCTTTGGGTCTGCGCACGGAATCGAGCGCGCGCTTTGAAAAGGGATTGGATCCCGAAACGAGCTTGCTTGCGATCAACCGCGCCTGCGAGCTGGTGGAGCTGCTCGGCGCGGGCGAGGTCTGCGACGATTGGATCGATTTCTATCCCGCGCCCCGCAAGCAGACGGTCCTGCCCGTCGAGGTGGAGCGCACGAACCGCTTTTTGGGTATCGAGATCGACCGGGCGCGCTTTGAGGAGATCCTGACTTCTCTGAATTTCGAGATCCGCGGCGATGAGGTTTGGGTGCCGCATTACCGTCAGGACGTGCAGGATTTTGCCGATCTCGCCGAGGAGATCGCCCGCATCTACGGTTACGATCACGTCCGCGCGAGCGCCTTTTCCGGCGCGGCGCAAGTCGGCGGCAGAAGCGAATTTGCCGAGTTTTTGCGCAAGGTCCACCGCGAATGCGTGGCTTTGGGCTTCTTTGAGATCCAGACCTATTCCTTCATCAGCCCGAAGTTCTACGACGCGATCCTGTTGGATTCGGCGGATCCGCGCAAAAACAGCGTGCGCATCCGCAACCCGCTCGGCGAGGACACCTCGATCATGCGCACGACGGCGATCCCCAGTATGCTCGACGCGCTCGGTCACAATTTCAGTTACCGCAATCCGCGCGCCTGTCTGTATGAAACGGCGCGGCTCTATCATCCGATCCCCGGCAGGGAATTGCCGCTCGAGGATCGCGCCGTGACCCTCGGCGCCTACGGAGATACGGACTTTTACGCGTTCAAGGGCTTATGCGAGGCGCTTTTGAACCGTCTGCTCGGCTGCGGCACGCCGAGAGAAAAGACCTATACGATCCGCCGCGCATCTTCCCCCTATCTGCATCCCGGCCGCAGCGCGGAGGTCTGGATCGGCGAAGAACGGATCGGTGAATTCGGGGAAGTGCATCCGGACGCCGCGCGCAATTTCGGGCTCAACACGAAAGCCTATCTTGCAAGCTTTTCGGCGGAACAGCTCTTTGCGCATCAGAAAGGCGCGCCGCACTTTGTCGCCCTGCCGCGTTTCCCCGCGATGACGCGCGACCTTTCGCTGATCTGCGACGCTGCCCTTTCCGTCGGCGAGGTGGAAGACGTGATCGCGGCTTCCGCGGGCAAAAAGCTCGAGAGCCTGAAACTGTTCGATATCTACACGGGCTCCCAGATCCCCGAGGGCAAACGCGGGCTTTCCTTCACGCTGACCCTGCGCGACGCGGAAAAAACGCTGACCGACGAGGAAGCGGACCGCATCACCGCAAAGGCGCTCAAAGCCTTAAACGAACGCTTCGGCGTGACCCTGCGTTCTTAAACAACGAACGGCAAGGCGGCAGGACCAAAGGGTTTTGCCGCCTTGACTTTCGGGCTTTTTCCCGCTATAATGAGGGCGTAAAAAGACATTGTCAAAGGATCGTGGTTATGGCATATTCCAGACTCAAAGAACGGGAGACGGTTTTCCGTCTGCTTTTTATCGCGGAACACCAGCCGGAGCTCGGCGCGGACGAGCTTTTGGCGTTGAGCGAAGAAAGCGAGGAGACCGCGCTTCGCACGCCGTACGTAACGGAGACCCTGCGCGGCGCGATGGACTTTGCGCCGCGCGCGACAAAGCTTGCGGCGAGCGCCTCGCGCGACTGGCGCGTGGAACGGATGTCGCCGGTACTGCGGGCTTTATTGAAGCTTTCGCTTTACGAGATGCTGGAAAACGACGCGATCCCCGTTAAGGTCGCGGCAAACGAGGCGGTCGAACTCTGTAAGCGTTACGAGGACGAAAAAGCCGCCCGCTTCCTAAACGGGATCCTCGGCACGCTGTCCGCGGGCGGGCAAAACGGAAAACAATGAACTACTATCTCGGGATCGATACCAGTAACTACACCACCTCGCTTGCCGCGATCCCGCAAAACGAGGGCGAGGGGGTTTGTGTGCGCACGCTTTTGCAGGCACCGGTAAACAGCGTCGGTCTGCGGCAAAGCGACGCGCATTTTTTGCATACGAAGCATTTGCCGGAACTCTCCTGCCGCCTGCGGGAGGCCCTGCCCCGAAACGCGCGCTGCGTCGGCGTGGGCGTTTCGGTCAAACCGCGCCCGGAGGAAGGCTCGTATATGCCCTGCTTTCTCGCGGGGGTCTCCGCCGCGCACGCGGCGGCGCTTGCCGCGGGCGTGCCGCTTTATGAGACCACGCACCAGGAGGGGCATCTGAAAAGCGCGCTCTACGGCGCGCCGGATTTTCCTTGCGTCGAGCGCTTTTTCGCGATCCATCTGTCCGGCGGCACGCTGGAATGTCTGGAGGTTTGCAAGCGCGTCGGCGCCTTTGGAGTCCGCGTCGCGTCCAAAACGCTCGATTTAACGCTCGGGCAGCTGATCGACCGCGTCGGCGTGGCGATGGGCTTTCCTTTCCCCTGCGGCAAAGCGCTGGATGAGCTTGCGTTTTCCCATCGGCGGAGCTTTTCGGTGAAGATCCCCGAAAAAAGCGAAGGGATCAACTTATCGGGCTTTGAAAACCGCGCAAAGGAGCTGATCTTAAGCGCGCAAAAAGAAGACGTTGCGGCGTATCTCTTCTGCGTGGCGGAGCAGAGTATCCGCGCGCTGTGCCGGATCGCAAATACCGGAGATACTCCGGTGCTGATCTGCGGCGGCGTCGGCGCGAGCAAGACCCTGCGGCGCGCTCTGGCGGGCGAAAGGTACTATTTCACCGCGCCCGAATGGGCGACGGACAATGCGCTCGGCGTTGCGCTGATCGCCAAAGAGAAAGGAACGGTTTGAATATGGAGCGGCAGATCTATACCGTGACGCAGGTCAACGAATTCGTGAAGGAACTGCTCGAGGGCTTTCCGGCGTTCCGCAATCTTTGCGTGCGCGGCGAGATCTCGAATTTTACGAATCATTATAAAAGCGGGCATCTGTATTTCACGCTGAAAGACGAAACGGGCGTGTTAAGATCCGTGATGTTCAAATACAGCGCGCAGCGTCTTACCTTCGAGCCGCAAAACGGCATGAAGGTGCTCGCCACGGGGCATCTTTCCTCCTTCGTGCGCGACGGGCAGTATCAGCTTTATTGCGACGCGCTCGAGCCGGACGGGATCGGCGCTTTGTATCTTGCCTACGAGCAGCTCAAAGAAAAGCTGCGCGCCGAAGGGCTCTTTGACGAAGCGCACAAGCTGCCGCTTCCGAAATGCCCTTTGAGAGTCGGGATCATCACCTCTCCGACCGGCGCCGCCGTGCGGGATATGATCCAGGTTTCCGGCAGAAGATTCCCGATCGCCGAATTATTTCTGTGCCCCGTGCTCGTGCAGGGAGAGGGCGCCGCGCCGCAATTAAAACGCGCCGTGCGCTTTTTCAACGAGTCGTTTCCCGTGGACGTGATCCTGATCGGCCGCGGCGGCGGGTCCTTAGAGGATCTCTGGGCGTTCAACGACGAGGGTCTGGCGCGGGAGATCTACGCTTCGCACATCCCGGTCGTCAGCGCCGTGGGGCACGAAACGGACTTCACGATCTGCGATTTCGTATCCGATCTGCGCGCCCCCACGCCGAGCGCCGCGGCGGAGCTCGCCCTGCCGGAAAAAACGGAAATGCAGCAGAAGATCCAAAACGTGCAAACGCTCATGCAAAAAACGCTGCTTGCCCGCATCGCGGCGTACCGCGAGCGCGTAAACGGCTTTGCGGCAAAGCCGTGTCTGCAAAAGCCGGAGGGCTTTTTGGAAGAACGGCAAATGCTGCTCGACCGCTTGTCGGACAGCTTTTTCAAAAGCGCGGACATCCAACTCGAGCGCAAGCAAACCGCCTTGCGCACGCTTGCGGGGAAACTGGACGCGTTGAGCCCGCTGGGCGTGTTTTCGCGCGGGTACGGCGCGATCCTGACCACCGACGGGCGCGCGGTGCGCTCGATTGCGGAATTGTCCGTGGACGATCAAGTCACACTCAAAACCACCGGCGGAGAAGCCGATGCGAAGATCGTATCGATCAGAAAGGGATCCTGATGGCAGAAACCGAAAAAACCAACGCAAGCTTTGAAGCGTCGCTGAAACGTTTAGAGGAGATCACGCGCCGCCTCGAACAGACGGACACGCCCCTGGAGGAGTCGCTCAAGCTCTTCGAGGAGGGCACGGCGCTCGTGCGCACGCTCACCGGCGCGCTCGACGATGCGACTAGACGCGTTTCGATTCTGAAAAACGCGCTCGAGGGAAGCGGCGCGACCGAGCCCTTTGACGCGGATCGGGCGTAAGACTTGCAAAGCTTGCATAGTTATGCTATACTATGCACGATGGCGCAGTATCCTAGTGAAAGCGGCCCTTTTTGAAGACGGGCCTAAAAATCCGTCAAAGGGCACATCGATGAAGCGTTTTGTGCCTGCTTCGTACGCCCAGTATGGGGTGGGTGCTGAACGATTGGACTTGCGGGCATCCGCAACGGCATGCGAACAATGACCCGTCTGTCCTTGGAGGCCTTATTGCGTGGGCTGGTCCGAAAGCCTACGGGTAAGGGGTAAACCTGTCACGCGGTGCGTTTGACGCTGTGGGCAGCGTAGCCTGCCTTGCGTGGCGGCGGCGGATTTCGGAACCACGGCGCTCGTCTCCCGGCCGGAGACGCGCGGCGATTGCCGGATGAAACCGCAGCTGCAAAAGAGGCTGAGAAAAGGATCCGCTTTCGGAGGAAATCTCCTAGGCTGTTTTTTTAAAAAGGCATAAAAGGGATTGCAGTGCGCACTCACAGGCAATCGAGTCCCGGTATTCGGCGACGGTATCGGCTCCGCTTTCAAGGGGAACCGCTCCTTCGGTGACGGGGAGTAGCGGATGGGGAAATGCCAACTCGACCTTAAGCCGCAACGTTTACTTTTTATGCTGCCATCATCTTTCGTGAACGTGCCTTTTCGTTTTGAATGGCGGGAAGGCTTCCTTTTTCCCAAAATCAGACCAACGCAGATCGGAGGATAGCTTGGATCACTCAGACCGAAGTCGGGGCGGTGCGAAAAAGCGCGCCGCCGCGCCGACCGAACCGGATCAGAACAAGATCGCGTCAAAAGAGAAGAAACCGCGCAAGCGCAAGGCGCGCGTGGATTGGAAATGGACGCTGATCGTTTTCTTGCTTTCGCTTGTCATCTCCGTTGCGCTCGGGCTCTTGTCGAGCACGCTGGAAACGCTGGATCTGTTCTACGGGTTTTTGATCCTCTTATTCGTGATCGCGCTCGGCGTGGCGTTCGATTTTATCGGCATCGCCGTCGCCACGGCGGACGTCGGCGGCTTCCATTCCATGGCGTCCCGCGGGAACCCGATGGGCGCAAAGGGCGCGTGGCTCATTAAAAACGCAAACAAGGTCTACAGCTTCTGCAACGACGTGATCGGCGATATTTCCGGGATCCTCTCCGGCGCGATCGGCGCCACGATCGCGCTTAAGCTGTTTATTTCCGAGTCCGCTCTCGGGTTTTGGGGCAATCTCATCGTCACCGCGGCGATCTCTGCGGTCACGGTCGGCGGCAAGGCGCTGTTCAAGGGCGTCGCGCTCGAGTACAGTCAGGAGACCGTCGCGTTTTTGTCCCGCGTGCTCTGCTTTTTCTCGTTTTCAGGACGGACGGCGCAGGAAAAGGACCGCGCGGACGCGCAGGAAAAAAAGAATAAAACGGATAAGGATCGGACATGAACGGATATTCGCTTTCTCAGCTTCAGGCGATGTCGCTTGACGAGGCGCGCGATCTGGCGCGGGAGATCCGGCAGTTTCTGGTGGAGAACGTATCCCTCACCGGCGGCCATCTCGCGTCGAATCTCGGCATCGTGGAGATCTCGCTTGCGCTGTTGCGCCTGTTCGATCCCCCCAAAGACGCGCTGATCTACGACACCGGCCACCAGAGTTACGTGCATAAGCTGCTCACCGGGCGCCTCGGGGACTTTTCCACCCTGCGCCAGTACGGCGGCATTTCCGGATTTCCCAAACGCTCGGAGAGCGAATACGACGCCTTCGGCGCGGGCCACAGCGGCACCGCCGTCAGCGCGGCATTGGGGATCCTGCGTGCGCGCGCTTTGAACGAAAAAGCGGAAAAGGCTTATACCGTCGCGATTTTGGGCGACGGTGC
>CADBPF010000069.1 GCA_902796545.1 uncultured Ruminococcus sp.
CGCACCGCGTTGTTGACCGCCACGCCGACGAGCGCCTGACGCGGCAGACCGCGGGAGGAGCTCATCTGCGTAAGCAGTTTCTGACGGTGCTTCAAAGCGTCCGCTTCGTTCATCCCGTCGGTCTCGTTGCAGATGCGTTTGATATCGTTGATGCCCTGGACGATGGAATCGTAGCCGTAGCCGACGCAGTCCTCTTCGTCGTCGGAATCCCAGGAATCAAACTTCTTAAAGAAGTTGGGGTTGACCACCTCGTAGCCGTGTTCTTCGGTGGCAAAGCGGGTATTGCGATCCTTGTGATCCGCCCAGTATTCGCCCATGGTGCCGAGCATCATCATACCCTGGTTGTTACCCGCGCCGATCTTGTCGGTGTTGACCCAGGAGGTTTGCACGAACTGCACGCTGCCGTCTTCCCATTCGATCGTCGCCTGCACGGCGTCAAAGGCGTTTTTGCCCTTGGTCGGCAAAAATTTCTTCTGACCGAACGCGACGAGGCGTTTGGGCATCAGGCCGGTGATGAAATAGTACGCGTCCACGTAGTGCACGCCGATATATTCAAAGGGCGAGGACTTTTCGCACCAATTCTTGAACACGTCGAGCGACATATATTTCGGCTCTTCCAGCCAGGCGTGACCGTGCAGCATTTCGCCGAGTTCGCCGCGGCGATATTTATAACGGCACATCCGGATGGAGCGGTCGTGGCGTTTGTGATAGTCGGTGAGGACGTAGATGCCCTTTTCCTCGGACAGACGGATGATCTCTTTGGCTTCGTCCACCTTCAGGCAGAGCGGCTTTTCCACGATCACGTGGCGGCCCGCTTCGATCGCCGCCAAAATGACCGGCGTGTGCAGATGGTCGGGGGTCGCAACGATCACGATGCCGTCCGGCGGCAGATCGTTGATCGCTTCCTTGAACATATCGGGATAGGGCGTCGTTTCGCCGTACTTGTCGGGGTCCGGATAGCCTTTGAAAGCGGGGAACATTCCCTGCAGCTTCCGGATGATATCCCCGGTCAGCGCGCTGATCGAGACGTTGCCGATCCTGCCGTATTTCTGTTCCTGAAACACGGTGGGCAGGATCACGTCCTGGCTGATCATGCCGCCGCCGACGACGAGCACGTCCACTTTTCTGTCATACATTCCCATGCTAATACCTCCAAAAAATCAAGATCAGAGAGTTCTGATCGGTTTTACGCTATTGCGGATCACAAGCCGCGGCTCAACGTCGATACGCCCGGTAAACGCCCGGTTTTCCGTGATCGCGTCGATTAAAGCCGCCGCGACCAAAAAGCCCGCCTCAAAGGGGGATTGCTCGATCGAGGTGAGCGGCGGGGAGACCATGCGCGCAAAGAAACTGTTGTCGATGCCGATCACGGACAATTCGTCCGGCACGGAAACGTTTCGTTCGCCGAGCCGTTGGATCAGCCCGGACGCCGTGATATCGTTGATGCAGATGACGGCAGTCGGCCGCGGATCGAGCGCGAGCAGTTTATCCGCGCAAAGCTTGCCGTTTTCAAATTCGTAGATCTCGCCGCCGGACAGCTCGCGTTCGGTGGCGGAGAAGAGCTCGTAATCCTCGCGGTACGGCAGCCCGCAGGCCTGCAAGCCCTCCTCATAGCCCTTGCGGACCTCCTTGCGGAAAAAGATGCGCGGCGGACTGGAGAGCAGCGCGATGCGCCGATGCCCGTTTTCATACAGATAACGGATCGCGTCCATCACGCCTTTTCTGATATGGAAATCGACCTTGGCGTGCGTGATCTCGGGGATCGACTGATCGAGCCCGACCACGCGCAGCCGATAGGTATCCGCCAGTTTCTTGATCGGGGCGATATCCGAGGCGACCGAGGAGAGGATCACGCCGCCGACCTGCTTCTGACAGAGGTTTTCCAGATATTCGTACTCGCGTAGTTCGCTGCGCAGGGTGTTGCAAAGCAAAAGCCCGAAGCCTTTTTGTTTGGCGGCGGTCTCCGCGCCCAAAACCAGTTCCGAGTAAAACGGGTTCGAAATGTTCGGCAGGATCACGCCGATATCGCGGGAGGTGCTGGATTTCAGCATCTGTCCCAACAGATTCGGGCGGTATTGCAGGCTTTCGGCCGCGCTCAAGATCCGCTTTCTTGCGTTTTCACTGACCGGATAGTCGGACCCCGAAAGAACGCGGGAAGCGGTGGCGGGGGAGACCCCCGCTTTTTTGGCGACGTCGTGGATGGTGGCGCGGTCTTTTTTCGCGTTCAATCGAGCCTCCATAGAAATCGTTTTCTATCCTACGTCGAGTATAACACGATTCTTTTCGGATTGCAAGAGAAAATCCCGGATTTTCGTCAAAAAATCCGGGATTTTTTCCTGGAAGATTCTGCGTCGTCCTTACGGGGCGGTTTCTCCGAAAAAGCGCGTAAAGAGCGGCGTGCCGGCAAGACTTTCCTGCATTTTAGTCAGGATCTCGTCGTAAGAGTCCGCCGTGAAAGCGGTCTTTTTCTCGGATTCGTCCGTGCCGCGGGCTTTCAGGTCGGCGGAATAGGTGAGATTTGCCCGCAGTTTGAATTTGGAGGACGCGTCGTCAAGCAGGGTGCGGCGCTCGTAGGTGAAAAGCGTATCGGTCTCGGAGATCTTTTCGTTGGATAAGGTCAAAATCTCGTCGCCGTAGTTGAGTTTGATCTCTCCGGTCAGCGCGTGCACGCCGCCGACCGTTTCGGTCTTGGCGGCGATCGACATCGACCACAGTCTTTCGCTTTCGGCGCTGTAGGCGGTATGACTCGCGCTGATGGTGTCGTATTCTTCGCGGGAGAATTCTAAATTGAGATTTAAGGTTTTGCCGGACTGTGATTTGACGGCGGTCAGCCAGTAGAGATGATCGCTGTCGGCGATGGCAAATCTCAAATTGATCACGTTGTCTTTTGCGGTGCAAAACGCGCTGAAAAGCGTGGTGGTGCCTTTGACTAAGGTGCGTCCGACAAGCTGCGTTCCCTGATAATACACGATCAGGTTCACACGTTCTTTTGCGGCAAAGGTCAGATCATCGGAATAATCGATCATGCGCTCGGCGCGCGCTTCGAGCTCTTTGCGGATCTCGTCGCGCTCGGTGCCGTAGGCAAAGACGATTGGAAAATCGAGTTTCGGATGATCGAAAAGACCGCGGCGTTTTGCGGGGGAGAACAGATCGTCTGCCGCCGTGCGCAAAAACGGGAAGCGGTCCAGCTCTTCTTCGGTCAGATGAAACTCGTCGCACAGCGCGCTGCGAAACGTATCGGAGCTACCGAAGAAATCGGACAGGCTCTTGCAGACGGTGACGAGCGTTTCGTCTCGACGGATACGCTTGGCAAAGCTGCAGATCAGTTTTTTCGTCGTGCGTTCCGAGAAACTGAAGGTCACGGTGGAGGTGGGAACACCGTCCAGATCCTGCGTATCCAGGCTTTGCTCCGCCTCGTCGAGGGCGGGGCGCAGGACCTCTCGCAGATAGCCGTTGACCCAGGCTTTGAGCTCGTTTGCCGAGCATCCGGTCGCCGTTTGCAGGACCGGATCGCCGCTGTACAGGGCGGCGTAGAGCGCGTTTGTGAGCTTTTGCGTGACCTCGGCGTCCGTCAGATCCGGAAACGAGAGCTTCACCTCGTCGCCGAGGAGCCTTGCCAGAACGGAGCAAAAGAGCTTGTTGTCAAAGCTTGCGCTGCAATCGAGCGCGGCGCTGCCGTCCGGGGAGACCCGAAGGTCCAGTAGCAAATTCAGCCGATCGAGCAAATCGCGCGTTTCTTCGTCATACTCCTCGCCCTCCGCGGCAAAGGACAAGATCCCGCTGATCTCGCACGGCTCCACGCCGGTAAGCGCGTTGACGTCGGCGGTCAGCGTATCGATCAGGGCGCCCGCCTGGCGGGATTCGGAATCGATATAAAAGGCGGCGGGCGACATGAAGGACTGCTTGAACTGCGGGATAAAGAGCCAGATCGCGGCGGCGATCAGAATCAGCAAGACCACGATCGCGCTCACGACGAAAATGCGCTTTTTGCGCGCTTTCGTCTGCGCGGTAAAAGGCTCCGAAAACGCGTCGGAATACTCGTCCGCCTTCGGGTCCTCGGAGGCGGAAAACCGCTTTTCCTCCGGGGCGGGGAATTCGGAGCGAGTCTTTTTTGCTTTGATTTTTGCGCCGCAGATCCGGCAGAACTTGTCTTCGGATCCGCATTCGGCGCCGCAGCGTTTGCAGATCATGCGCAACTCCTCAAACTATGCGTGTGGCAAGACCGGTTGATACAATCGATGATAAAATAGAAAACCGAAATAATCTGTCAGTTTCCGAGGATCTTGACGAAAAACTTGCGATCCCGCGGCCCGTCGAACTCGCAGAAATAGACGCCCTGCCAGGTGCCGAGCGTTACTTCTCCGCGCTCGATTGGGATCAAAACGGATTCGCCGATCAGACTTGCTTTCAGGTGCGCCGCGGAATTGCCCTCCGCGTGGCGGTAGCCGGCAAGATCCGGGAAAAAGTGATCGAGCGCAAGACACAGATCGCTTTTCACGTCCGGATCGGCGTTTTCGTTGATCGTGATCGCCGCGGTCGTGTGCGGGCAATAGACAAGACAGATCCCGCTCTGCACGCCGCTTTCCAAAACGGCGGCGCGCACGGTGCCCGTGATATTATAGAGCCCTTCGCGTTCGGTGCGGATCGAAAAAACGTTCATCCTAAACCCTCCGTCAGCGCCTGATCCAGGATCCGCGCGGCGCTTTCCACGAATTTGATGCAGGGGCGCACGCGGTAAAACTCCGGCGTGCGCGGCGGGGAAACGGGAGAAGTATCCGCGGAAAGCCCTTTTAGAAGTTCGATGCAGGAAAGCGATCCGTTTTCCTTATCAAAGGCTTTTGCGAGCGCCTGCACGCGCGCGTAATGCGCGCTTTTGACAGTCGCGTCCGGCACGTCGTAATCGGAAACCGCGCCGAGCACGAGCCCCATCGCGGATACCGCGCCGCAAAGCTGCCGTAAGCGCCCGAATCCGCCGCCGAACGAGGCGGAGATCTTCAAAGCTTCCGATTCGCTCATCCCCGTTACGTCGCAAAAGGCGGCGCAGACGGATTGCGCGCAGTTGTAACCGGCAAGGAAATATTCCCGTGCTTTTTCGGTATGCGTCATCACTTGTTCGGGTAGAGCGTGCGTTCCAAAAAGTCCGCGCAGAGCCCGACCCAGCCCGCCACGTCGCGGCTCAAATATTCCGCTTTGCCCGGGACCGCGGTGACCTTGGTCGCCAGAGAAAGCGCGTGGATGCCCTGTTCATACAAGTGCAGTTCGTGCGGCACGCCGGATCGTTTTAAGCTCTCGGCAAACAACAGGGAATTCTGATACGGTACGACCGGATCGGTCTTCGTGTGCCATAAAAACGTGGGCGGGGTCTCGGGTGTGACCTGCTTTTCCAGAGAAACGAGTTCCAAAAGCCGCTTTTCCGGATTTTCGCCGAGCAGAGCGCGAAACGAATCCGCGTGGGCAAAGCGCCCGGAGGTGATCACGGGATAGCACAATACCATGGCGGCAAGGCGCGTTTCGGCCGCGGTCAGTCCGAGCGTTTCGTAAAATTCTTTTCGTTGTCCCAAAATCCCGAGCGAGCCCGCGAGATGCGCGCCGGCGGAAAAGCCCATGGCGACGATCCGGTCGGGATCGACGAGCAGTTGATTCGCGTGACGGCGCAAAAACGCCGCGGCGGCGAGTGCTTCCAAAAGCTGCGTCGGGAAGGTTTCCGGCGCCACGGAATAATCCAGACAGAAAGTATTATATCCCAAAGCGGCAAAGGCAAGCGCGATCGGCTCGGATTCCCGCTGGGATACGCTGCGGTAGCCGCCGCCGGAGATCACGAGGATCGACGCGCGCGGACCCGTCAAACCGATCTCGGTGATCGGATCGGGCACGTAGGCGGTCAGCGCCGCGTCGGAACGGGCGTCGGCAAGAACGGAAAACTCGTCGCTCAAACGGAAGGTTCGGTGCAGCATCGAAGTACCTCGCAAGGGGCGGGGGCATTTCCCGCGCGTTAAATGGAGATTATTTGGTTGATTCGGTAAAGCTCGTTAAAACGGGCGGTGATCTGATCGGAGATCGCTTGATATTGCGCAAGTTCCTCTGCCGGGATCGCGGCAAGCTCGTCGTCGGTCAGCTTGCCTTTGTGGAAGCGGTCGAGCGTCAGGGCGAAACGGATATCCATTTCGGTGATCTTGTCGTCGCGCTGGCAAACGACCAGATCCTGCCTGCCCTCGTAAAGCAGTTCCACGGCACGATAGCCCATTTCGGAGGCTAAAATGCGGTCGCGCGCCGTCGGACTGCCGCCGCGCTGAACGTGCGCCAGGCGAGCGAATTTCGTTTCCACGCCGGTTTCGCTTTGCAGGCGTTTTGCCAAATCCTCGGAGAACTGCGAACCCATGTTTTCGGAAACGATGATGATATAGTTGCGTTTGCCCTCGAGCTTGGACTGATGGATGCGGTCGATCAGTTCCTGCTCGTTGAAGGGGATTTCTTTTGTGATGATCGCGCTCGCGCCGACGGCAAGACCCGCGTAGAGCGCAAGATCGCCGCAGCCGCGTCCCATGACCTCGACCACGTTGCAGCGGGCGTGCGATTCACAGGTATCGCGCAAACGATCCACCATGGCGATGATCGTGTTGACGGCGGTGTCGAAACCGATGGAAAAATCGGTGGAGGCAATGTCGTTGTCGATCGTTGTGGGAACGCCGATGCAGGGGATCCCTTCGCCGCAAAGATCCTTTGCGCCGCGGAAAGTTCCGTCGCCGCCGGCGCAGATGATGCAGTCGATCTCGTTTTCCCGGCAGATCGCGGCGGCTTTTTTCACGCCCTCGGGGGAGTTGAACTCATGGCAGCGGTCGGAATACAGGATCGTGCCGCCGCGGTTGATGATATTGGAAACGTCGCGCGGGCCCATTTCGTGCATGTGGTTTTCCATCAGACCCTTGTAACCCATTTCGATCGCGACGGGCGTTGCGCCGCGCTCCAAGGCCGCGCGCACCACGGCGCGCACCACGCAGTTCATCCCGCTGGCGTCGCCGCCGCTCGTTAAGACCCCGATTTTTCTGAACGTATGATTCATGTAAAGCCTTCCTTTTTTCAGTGTCGGTTATTTTGTGATCAGCGCAACCGCGTGCGCACAAATCGCCTCTTTGGTTCCGGTGATGCCGAGCCCTTCCTCGGTGGTCGCCTTCACGGAGACCTGCTCCGGATCGATCTGCAGCGCCGCGGCAAGCGCACGGCGCATTTCGGGTAAATATGGCGCAAGCTTCGGCGCCTGTGCCACGATCGTCGCGTCGATATTGGAGATCTGACAGCGGGCGCTTTCCAGCAAAACGCGCACGCGGGAAAGCAGGCTTTCGCCCGACATTCCGGAATACTGCGGATCGGTATCGGGGAAATGCTTGCCGAGGTCACCGAGCGCCGCGGCGCCGAGCAGGGCGTCCGCGATCGCGTGGGACAGCACGTCGGCGTCCGAGTGGCCGAGCAGACCTTTTTCGTAGGGGACGCGGACGCAGCCGAGCATCAGCGGCCGGTCAGATACCAGTTTATGCACGTCGTAGCCGTGTCCGACTCTGATCATGGCGTGTTCCTTTCCTTGCGGTAGAGGGTCTGGATCGTTTCCAGATCGGAAGGCACGGTCAATTTGAAGTTATAGGGGACCGGCACGATCTGTACGGCAAAGCCCGCGTGGGTGACGTAAGCGTTATCGTCCGACAGGTGCAGACCGTCTTTTTTACCGACGGCGCGGGCGACTTCATAGATCTCTTTCAAAAAGACCTGCGGGGTGGAAACGGTGAAAAGGCGGTCGCGGTCCACGTCCTCCGCGATGCGGTCGAATCCGTCGGCTCGCTTGACCGAGTCATAGACCGGACAGCCCGCCGTGGCGGCGCCGCAGGAAAAAGCGGACTCGATCACGCGGTCGATCTGCTTTGTCGTGATCAGCGCGCGCGCCGCGTCGTGAAAGGCGACGAAACGCGTTTCGGGATCCAGGGCGGCAAACGCTTTGAGCGTCGTTTCGTCCCGGGTGGCGCCGCCGATGCACAGGCGGATCTTTTTGCCGGTGTTCCGATAGCGTTCGCGTAAAACCGCCAAAAAGCGGTCTTTGTCCTCGCGGCGGACCGCAAGCAGCACTTCCGCGATATAGGGGCTGTCTAAAAACGCGTTGAGGGAAGCCTCGAAAAAGTGCCGTCCGTCCAGATCCACGAAAGGCTTCGGCTCGCCGAAACGCACGGAATCGCCCGCCGCCGCAAGGACCGCGCTGCAGGATGCTTTGCGTTTGGGCGCCGCGGCAAAATCCGACAGGAGCCGCAAAAGTTTTCCCGGACGGAGTTTCACGATTTACCCCCGATATTCGTAACCGAGTTTCAACGCTTTTTTGTTCGCCTCCAAAAGCGCGGCTTTCGAGGCGGGGATCTTGGCACACATCACTTCTAAGAAGGGATCGAACGAAAACAGATCGTTGAAGGAGAGGAAGTAGCCGAGCATGACGACGTTTGCCATGCCCTTCAAGCCGTTTTCGTCGGCGATGCCGGTCGCGGGGATATAGCGGCAATCGATGTCGGTGCGCGCGCTTTTGGCGTCGATCAGCGTACTGTCGGCAAGCAGCGTGCCGCCGGGGGCGATCTTCGGCTCGAATTTGGTAAACGAGGGCAGGTTCATGGCGATCAAAAGGTCCGGCTCGGTCACGAGCGGAGAGCCGATCGGATCGTCGGAGATGATCACGGAGCAGTTTGCCGTGCCGCCGCGCATTTCGGGTCCGTAAGAGGGCAGCCAGGTCACGTGTTTCTCGGCGACCATACCGGCGTTTGCCAATTGTTTTCCGGCAAACAGGATACCCTGTCCTCCGAATCCGGAAAGAAGAATGCGAACCATTATTTTCCCTCCTTCTGTTCCGCGGTAACGTCTTTATAAACGCCCAAGGGATAATAGGGGATCATATCGGTTTTGAGCCATTCCATCGCCTCTTGCGGAGTTTTGCCCCAGTTGGTCGGGCAGGTGGAAAGCACCTCGACGATTGAAAGCCCGAGACCCGATTTCTGGATCTCGAACGCCTTTTTGATCGCGCGGCCGGCTTCTTTGATATGCGGCACGCTGTCCATCGCCACGCGTTGGGCAAAGGCGGTGCCGGAGAGAGTCGCGAGCATCTCGCAGACGCGCACCGGGTTGCCGTGGATGTGGATATCGCGGCCGTAGGGCGTGGTCGTGGAGACCTGACCCGGCAGGGTGGTCGGCGCCATCTGACCGCCGGTCATGCCGTAGATCGCGTTGTTGATGAAAATGATCGTGATGTTTTCGCCGCGCGCGCCCACGTGCACCGTTTCCGCGGTGCCGATGGCGGCGAGGTCGCCGTCGCCCTGATAGGTGAAGACGAAGCGGTCGGGACGGGCGCGTTTCACGCCGGTCGCGACGGCGGGCGCTCTGCCGTGCGGCGCTTCGATCATATCACAGTTGAAATAGTTATAGGCGAACACGGAGCAGCCGACCGGCGCGATGCCGATGGTCTGACCCTCGATGCCGAGCGAATCGATCGCTTCCGCCACGAGCCGGTGCACGATCCCGTGCGTACAGCCGGGGCAGTAATGGAACGGGGTGTCGGTGAGGGCTTTGGGCTTTTGGAATACGTACATTTTCGCCCCTCCTTATAAACTTTGCGAGATCTTTTTGATCTCGGTTACGATCTCGTCAACGCTCGGCATCATACCGCCGGTGCGTCCGTAAAACCCGACGGGGCGCTTGTGCTCGACGGCAAGGCGCACGTCGGAGACCATCTGACCCATGGAAAGCTCTACGGCAAGAAACGCTTTTGCCGTGGTATCGGCAAGCTCTTTTAAGCGCTTGCCGGGGAAGGGCCACAGCGTGATCGGGCGCAGAAGTCCCGCCTTGATGCCTTCCTTGCGGCAGGCGGTGACGGCACTTTTGGCGATACGCGCGGTGATGCCGTAGGCGACGAGCACGATCTTGGCGTCGTCGGTCAGGAAATCTTCGTATCGGACTTCGTTTTTTTCGATGGTTTGGTAGCGCTCAAAGCGCGCTTTGACCATGGTTTCCAGTTCGTCCGGCTGGATGTAGAGGGAGTTGATGATATTGTGCACGCGCCCGTTTTCGGTGCCGCAGGCTGCCCAGGTCTTTTCGGGAAGTACGCGGGGCGTATGGCCTTCAAAGTCGATCGGCTCCATCATCTGACCCATGGCGCCGTCGGACAAGATCATCACGGGGGTGCGGTACTGGTCGGCAAGATCGAACGCGTCCTGCGTCAGATCGCCGATCTCCTGCACGCTTGCGGGAGCGAGCACGATCAGGTGCATATCGCCATGACCCATGGCGCGGGTCGCCTGGTAGTAATCCGCCTGGGAGGGCTGGATGCCGCCGAGCCCCGGACCGCCGCGCTGAACGTTCACGATCACGCAGGGCAGGTCGCTGCCGACGATATAGGATACGCCCTCGCTTTTCAAGCTCAATCCGGGCGAGGAGGACGAGGTCAAAACGCGCGCGCCGGTGGAAGCGGCGCCGAGCACCATATTGATCGCGGCGATCTCGCTTTCCGCCTGCAGGCAAAGTCCGCCCACCTTCGGCATACGCTTGGCGAGCGTTTCGGAAATTTCGGTTTGCGGGGTGATGGGGTAGCCGAAGTAGAGCCGGCATCCGGCGCGGATGGCGGCCTCGGCGATGACCTCATTGCCCTTCATCAAGGTTTTAGCCATGGTTTACTCCTATCAAACGTCTTTTTCGACGGTGATGACTACGTCGGGGCAGATCGTCGCGCAGACGGCGCAGGCAATGCAGGACGCCTGATCGACGATTTTCGCCGGGTGATAGCCCTTTTTGTTCAAAGTTCCGGTGTCGAGCGCGAGGATTTTTTTCGGGCAGACACCGACGCACAGACCGCAGCCTTTGCAGAGATCCGTTGCAAACGTGACTCGATTCATGTTCTCACCTTTCTTTTGCGATTTATTAACTTTGAATTATATCATAAAAACGCCGATATTTCAAGAGGTTTTGACAAAATCCGAAGCCTTTTTCAGAAGATTTTTTTCGTCGCGTCGCGGATCGTCCGGATCCGTGCGCGCGCCCGCTCTTCTTCGGTGAGCAAGGAAGAGGTCTCGGAAAACGCCGTCGTGGCGATCAGCGGCAGGCCCGCGCGCTCGCAGACCTCGGCCGCGTAGGCAAACGAATCGCGCAGGATCCCGGCGTTTGTTTCCGCGCCGAGATTCGTGTTATTGATGATCCCGGTCGCGGTCAGCCCGCTGGAGCGCTCGATTTCGGCGATCATGGCGCAGGCGTCGGAAACCTTGGCGATATAAGGGCGGCAGCGGTTTACGACGATCCACAATTCGTAGCCGCGGGCGATCAGCTTGTGCCGGTAGGCGCCGAGCGCGGTCGCGCCCGAATCGTCTCCGCCCACGTCGAACACGGCGTAGCCGTCGCGCTCGAAGACGCCCGCGATCTGCGGCGGCAGAACGGGGATATCCACGTTGGAGTTCGCGTAGTCCGGCAGGATCGGAATCACACCGGCGTCCGACAGCTCGCGCGCGTTGTCCGCGCTTCTGAAATAGGGGTTTACGATATCGAGATCCACCAGCGTCACGTCTTTATCCGGATAAGCGCGCTTGATATCCATCGCGAGGCTTACCGCGACGTTGGTCTTACCCGTTCCGTAATGCCCGCAGATGCAGTAAATCTTCCGTTCGGTCTCCATAAAAGCTCCCGTGGTTTTTCGATACTTCCATTATACCATAAACGCGCAAAAAGTCTGCCTAAAAATCTTTTTGACCGGGACGGGAATTTGTGATAGAATACAAAAAACGATTTCCCGAGAGTTGTGAGGAACGATATGAGTAAAGCGGATCTGATCTTCATTGACAACTGCAGGCAGATTTTAGAGCACGGCTTTTCCGACGAGGGGATGCAAGTCCGTCCGCGTTGGGAGGACGGCACGCCCGCGCATACGCGCAAGTGTTTCGGCATCGTCAACCGGTACCGGCTGGACGAGGAGTTCCCGATTTTGACCATCCGCCGCACCTATCTCAAGACCGCCGTGGACGAATTGCTCTGGATCTGGCAGAAAAAGTCCAACAATATCAACGATCTCAACGCGCACGTCTGGGATCAATGGGCGGACGAGACCGGCTCGATCGGCAAGGCGTACGGCTATCAGCTCGGCGTGAAGCATCACTATAAAGAGGGCGATTTCGACCAGGTGGATCGCGTGCTTTACGATCTGAAGCACAATCCCGCGAGCCGCCGGATCATCACGAATCTCTATAACCACGCGGATCTTTCCGAAATGCATCTGTATCCTTGCGCTTACAGCATGACCTTCAACGTGACGGGCGGCGATACGCTCAACGCGATCCTGAACCAAAGAAGCCAGGATATGCTTGCCGCGAACAACTGGAACGTGTGCCAGTACGCGGTTTTGGTCTATCTTTTCGCGCAGGTGTCCGGCTTGAAGGCCGGCGAGTTCATTCACGTGATCGCGGACGCGCATATCTACGACCGGCATATCCCGATCGTTGAAAAGATCATTCAGAACGCGCCCTACGACGCGCCGAAGTTTTCGCTGAATCCGGAAGTGAAAGACTTTTACCGGTTCACGCGAAACGATATTACTCTGGAAAACTACCGCTATCACGATCTGGACGAAAAGATCCCGATCGCGGAATGAGGAGAGGGAATCGATGAATCTGATCGTTGCCATGGACCAAAACCGCGGGATCGGCAAATCCGGCGGGCTTTTGACGCATTTATCCGGCGATCTCAAGTATTTCAAGGAACAGACCCTGGGGAAGACCGTCGTGATGGGATATAACACGCTTTTGTCCCTGCCGGGCTCGAAGCCCTTGAAGGATCGGGACAGCATCATTCTGATCGACCAAAAGATCGACGTGCCCGGCGCGCGCGTCTGCCACAGCATTCCCGAAGTGTTCGACGCGGTCAAAGATTTAGATCCGGACAGCGTGTTTATCTGCGGGGGCGCGAGCGTTTACCGGCAGTTTTTGCCGTATTGCACGCTTGCCTATATCACTCAGATCGAGGAAAGCTTCGATGCGGACGTTTTTTTTCCACCTTTGGACGGTTTTGTTCTGGAAAGCCGCTCGGAGCCGATGGAGGAACACGGCGTCCGGTATCGCTTCTGCGTGTATCGCAATCAGACCGTTCAGGAGGCTTTTTAACAAATGAAGATTTCGACGGAGATCGCGTCCGCGGCGAAGGTGGTCGGCGAAGAGCGGGCGGTGGAGGCGGTCGCGAAAGCGGGCTTTGACGCCTGGGATTTTACGATGCTCAGTATGTGCAGATACGACTGGCCGACGAATACGCTATTGGAAAACGACCATCCGCTCGCCGGAAACGACTATCTCAAATTTGCCCGCCGCTTAAAGCAGATCGGTTTGGACAACGGGATTATTTGCAACCAGTCGCACGCGCCGTTTCCGACGCGCTGCAAGGAATTATGCGGCTATCTCAAACGCGCGGTCGAATGTACCGCGGAGGCGGGCGGGAAGATTTGCGTGATCCATCCGGAAGCGGACTCGAGCCCCGAGCAAAACGCCGAAATGTACGGCGAACTGCTGCCCTTTGCCAAAGCGTGCGGGGTGAAGCTCGCCGCGGAGAATATGTACCATTGGGATCCCGTGAACAATCACTCCTACTTTGCCGCCTGCGCCACGCCGGAGAGTTTTTGCAGGCATATCGATCTTTTAGACGATGATTTTATGGTCGCGTGCCTGGATATCGGCCACGCGGAAATGCTCGGGAGCGACACCACGGCGGTGGAGCTGATCCACGCGCTCGGACACAGGCTGCAGGCGCTGCATCTGCACGACAACGACAAGATCCACGATTCGCACCAGATCCCGTTTTCCATGCAGATCTCGTTTGAACCGATCGTGCGCGCCCTAAAAGAGATCGGCTACGACGGGTATTTTACCCTGGAAGCGAGCAATTATCTGCCATCGTTTCCGGAAGAGAAGATCGACCGGGGGATGCGCGATCTCTATGAGAGCGCGCGCAAGCTTGCCGATCTGTTTGCCCAAGCGTAAAGAAACGGATCAAAAACGCCCTGCGATCCGCAGGGCGTTTTTCTTTTTTTCAATCGACCGGATAAACGAGGATCTTTTCGGCCTTTGCCTGTGCGTCTTCGGTGTAGGCGCGATAGGCGGGCGGGGCGCTTTGCGGCGCGCCGGGAACCTGATAAAACAAAAGATGGGTGCCGGAAATATCGCCGTCAAAGACCGGATCGACGGGTAAAAGTCCCTTTTGGCACAAGGCTTCCCAAAGCCGGATCTTGACGGTGTTGAGCAAGATCGCGCGGTCGTGCGCGCTGTCGAAAACCACTTCGAGAGCCGCGGCGCGCCAGTCGTCGATGCGCATATCGCCGCCGAGGCAGATGCCCGTATTGAGCCCGCCCTGCGTGCCGTACGGATTGCCGCAATGGTGCGCGCCGTAGAGTTTCGGTAAAAACGCCTGCGGGCATAGAATCGCCGCGGCGTTCTGTACGGGCAGGGGAACGATCGTGAAATCCGCATAGTGCGCGGTGGGTTTTCCGTGCAGGGCCGTGAGATACGGCGTGGCGCAGCATAAAATCAGCGGCAGCTCGCGCTTATCCGCGATGGCGCGCAACGTATCTGAATCTGCGGGATAGCCGCAGAGATCCTCGACGATGATCGCGGCGGTCGCCGGGGCGATCCTGCCCTCGATGCGATCCGGACGGATCAGAAGCCCGTCGGAGACCTCGCAGAACACGCAATTCGCGCCGACGGCTTCCACCGCTTCTTTCAAAAACGGAGAACAGCAGGCGGGAAGGAGCACCTCGTCGCCCGCCGACAATTCCAACGCGCGCAGTACGGTTTCCGCCGCGCCCGCGGGGGAACTCAATAATAACCCCGCCTCACAGCCGGTCAGTTCGCAAAGCTTTTTCGCGGCGGATTTGGATCTCGGACCGATCGTGCCCCAGGCGCCGCTGTCTAACACCTGTTCGAGCGCCGCCTGTAAGCGTTCTTCGGAAAAGGAAAGAGGCTGTTTCATTTTAGCTCCTTTCTCAAACGGTCGCGGTTTTCGTAGATCTTGACAAACGCATCCGCGATCCGGCGGGTCTCCTCGCGGGTGCCGAGTAAGAGGTTTTGCCCGATCCAGGCGCCCTCGCGGTCGGCGGCAAGGCAGGTGTTCGGCAAGCTTTCGTCCGACAGATCCAGCGTCGGCGCGATCGCTTTCGCATAAGATCCGGACAGGATCGGCGAGCGGTGGCAGGGACGCGAGTAGCCCGCGGCAACGCCGACGCCTTCCGCGGCAAGCGCTTTCAAGAAGAGGTCGCGCGGGATGCCGTCCAGTTCGCTTTCCAGATAGCGGAAGAGATACAAATGCAGTCCGTGGCGGGTGATGCGTTCGTCGCGGCGCATCACGCGGACAAACGGCAGATCGGAGAGCAGTTCGTCGAGCAGAGCGGCGTTTTGCGAACGCTCCCACATCTGCGCGGGAAGACGCTCCAGCTGCGCGCTCAAAACCGCGGAGTTGATCTCCGATAGCGGTGCGCCCGTACCGGAGCACCCGCGGTAATAGGGCTCGAACGCCCGCGCCGCCTCGTCCGAGTCGGTCAGCACGATGCCGCCCTCGCCGCAGGTGAGGTTTTTGGAAAGCTGACAGGAGATCGAGGCAAAGGAACCGAAGGATCCGACGGATTTGCCGCGGAAGCTCGCGCCGACCGCCTGCGCCGCGTCTTCGATCAGAAAAAGCCCGCGTTCTTCACACAAACGCGTAAACGCGTCCATATCCGCTGGCCTGCCGCCGACGTAAACGGGGATCACCGCGCGGGTGCGCGGCGTGATCTTTTCCGCCACGCGCTTCGCGTCCAGCACGTAGGTCTCCGGATCGATATCGGCGAAAACGGGCGTCGCTCCGCAAAAGAGTACGCTCGAAACCGTGGCGATAAAGGTGTAAGAGGGTAAGATCACCTCGTCGCCGCGCCCGACGCCGAGACTTCTTAAAATCATTTCCAGACTCACGGTGCCGTTGGACACGGCAAACACGTGACGGATCTGGGAAAAACGCGCGTAGGCGCTTTCAAATGCGCGCCGCTCGGTATCCCCTCCGGAAAAGAGGGCTTCGCTTGCGCGCGCAATCGCCTCCCGCTCGGCTTTCCCGCGGACGGGCCAGTCGGGGATCGCGGCGCGAAAGGCTTTTTCGCCGCCGAAAAGTGCAAGTTGTGACATAGTCGATCCTTTACAATCGAATTACAGAATGTTGATTTCTTTTTTGTATTTCTTCAAGTACGCCGCGTTTTTCTGATCGCCGCCGTCGATATTCGCGCTCTGGAAGATCTCCGGTTCGATCCCGCGGGAGGCGATTAGCTCCGCGGTGCGGCAGACGATCGCCTGCAGGAGCATCGCGCCGATCACGGTCGAGGTCGCGCCCATCTGCAATTCGCCGAGCTTGACCGCGCCGTCGCCGGGAAGCCCGCAGTTATCGAGCACCACGTCGCAGACCTCGCTCAGTTTTTTGCCGCTCGGATGGCGGCTTGACACGGTCGCGGCGTGTTTGAGGGAGGTGATGCAGATCGTTTTCATGCCTTTTTCTTTGGCGGAAAGCGCGATCTCCACGGGCATCGTATTGCGCCCGGAGTTGGAAAACACGAACAATACGTCTCCGGCCTTGGCGGGCGTATCGTTCAATAAGATCGTTGCAAAGCCCGCCACGCGCTCGATCTTGGAAGAACGGCTGGCGCCCGTGTGGAGCATCAGCGCGTCGTCCTCGATCGGGAACACGCGCACAAGTCCGCCCGCGCGGTAAAAGATCTCTTCGGCAAGCAGGTGCGAGTGTCCGGTGCCGAAGGTGTAAAGATACCCGCCGCCGATCAGACTTTCCGCACAGATCAGAGCCGCCTTTTCCACAGTTTCCTTTTGGCTTTCCTGGGCGTTTTTGATCGTTTCGTTCAGAGAATCGAAGTATTCTTGGCTCAAACTCATTTCAGATTCCTCCAGGCATACAGCGCCGACGCAACTTCGCATTTTGCGGCCGGCACTTGGATTTGCAAATCGGGAAAGGCGGTTTTCATCAACCGGGAAAACTCGCCTGCGACGACTGCGTCTTTTGTCAAAACCGAGCCGTACACGCCAAACGGCGCGGCGGGATCGTCTACGAAGCGATACAGAACGCAGGCGTAACGGTGCAGCTGCGCGGCGGCCTGCAAAAGGATCGCGCGGGCGCGATGATCGCGCTCGGATAATTTGGAAACGCACGCGGAAAACGCCGCGAGACGGTCCTTCGTGAAGTCCGGCGCGTAGAGCTTTTCGGTAAACTCGCCGGCGTCGTTCAACTGATAGAAGTCCAAAAACGCTTCGTAGAGCGCCTTGCCGTCCGGATCCAGCGTGTCCGCGTATTCCAGAGCGGTCAGAACGCCCTGCTTTGCGATCCAGAAGCCGCTGCCCGCGTCGTCGAGCTTATCGCCCCAACCGCCGACGGTCTTTAAGGTCCGATCGCCCCTGCGCGCAAGCCCCATCATACCGGTGCCGGCAATAAGGAGGGCGCCGCTTTCCTCCCCGCAAAGTCCGTAGAGCGCCATGTACGCGTCGCTTTTGATGAAAAAGCGCCCGACCGCGCCCAAAACGGGATCGGTCTGCAGGGCGGTCAGAAACTCGATCAGCGCGGGATCCTGCTTTGCTTGCCGCTCGTCGAGCGCGGAGGACGCAAACGACAACGCGAGGCACTTGCCGTTTGTCAGCGCGTCGAGCGCGCAATAGAGATCGCGGATCACGCGGATCGCCTCGTCCATCCCGACGGAGAGAAAATTGCTCCCGCCGCCGCTATTTTGCGCTAAAACGCCGCCGTCTGCGCAGACGGCGGCGGCGACGGTGTTGCTCCCGCCGCAGTCGAAGCCGATCACGTAATTTAGCATGGCAAAACTCCTTTTTTTCATTATAGCAAATCCACCCGCGTCACGCAAGGGGAAAAAGATTTTGTTGAAAACTTTTCGC
>CADBPF010000070.1 GCA_902796545.1 uncultured Ruminococcus sp.
CCCGCGCCGATCGCGAGCTCCGGCATGATATGGATATCTTTTAAGGTCTCGTATCCGAGAGCCGCGTGGGATTTGATGATCGAGTATTCCGTATCGTCGAGTTTGCCGTTTTTGTTCAGCACTTCCTCCGGCACGCTGATCTTGCCGATGTCGTGCAGGAGCGCGATATTGTAATATTTTTCGATCGTGTCCTGATCGTATCCGAGCTCGCGGGCGAGCAGCTGGGTATATTTCGCGACTCGAATCGAGTGGCCGTTGGTATATTTGTCTTTCATATCGATGGTCTTTGCCAAGACCTCGGTCACCTCGCGGATGACTTCTTTTTGCTCTTTTTCTTTTGCCAGCAGTCTGCGCGTTTTCAGACGCACGTAGAGCACCGCGCCGAGCGCGATCAGCAGTAAAAGCAAAACCGCGCCGAGGATCATGAACCACAGCTGTTCGTAGATCGCCTTTTGCTTGACGATCTCGACCGAGACCGTTTTGCTGCCGCGGCCCATTGCGTCGCTGATCTCCATCACGAACCGATAACTGCCGCCGCGCAGGTTGGTATAGTCCGCCGGCATCAGTTCGCTGCGGCGCACGGTCACGCTTTGCTTGTCCACGCCCTCGAGCCGGTAGCTGACCTGCGGATTGCTGAGCGAATAATTGAATACGAAACTGTAGATCGTGATCTTCCGGGTGTTCGAGGGGATCACGAAAACGCCGCTTTCGTCGGGGTCGATCCGATTGCCGTCCGCTTCCAGGTAAGGCACCGCCGCCTTTAAGTCGCTGACGTTCTGGAAGGGCTGTTCGATATTGACCTTGAACGCGCCCGTCGTCCCCGCGATATACAAATCGCCCTCGCTTGTCAGCTCGCTGTACGAATTGGCGGTGGTCGTGCCGGTGAAGCCGCTGTCGTGGTTGTAGAAGACCGGGGAGATCTCGCCGTTTGCCAGAAGCTCGTCCACGCTTGATACGTAGATCCCGTTGCCCGCCAAGATCCAGACGTCTCCGCGGCTGTTTTCGTACAGATCGAAGTTGTTCGGGAAGGGGAATTTTTGGATCGTCGTTACGTGATAATCGTCGTCCATATATTCAATGGAGTTCGTGGTGACGATCCAAAAAAGATCGCGGCTGATATCCCGCTTGATGCGCATGATGACCTCCGAGCTCAAGCCCTCGCTCCGGCCGATATGCGTCGTGCCGTTTGCGCCGATCACGTAGATGCCGCCGCCGTCCGAGCCGAGGATGATATCGCCGTTTTTGCCCTCGGCGACGGTCAGGATCTCTCCGTTCACGATCCCGCTTTCCTCGCCGTAGCTGTCGATCACGCGCTCGCCGTCGAGAATGCTCACGCCGCCGGTGTTCGCGACCAGGATCGTGCCGTCCGCGCGCTCGCACACCACGCGGACGCGGTCGGAAAGCAGACCGTCGTCCACGGTGAACGCCACGACCTCGTTTCCGTCGTAGCGGAGAAGCCCGTGCTTGCGCCACGTGGCGATCCAGAGCCTGCCTTTGCTGTCGCGGATGATCGAGCGGATCCGCACGCCGGCAAGGTATTCGATCAGATCGCTTACTCCGAGGTCTTTGCCGGAGGCGGTGACCGCTTGGGTCAGCGGGATATGTTCCACCTGTTTTCCGTTTTCAACGACGATCAGCCCGGAGTCGGTCGCAAGAAAGAGCTGCTCTTCATATTTGCAGGTCGAATTGACGACCGCGGCGGGCAGACCGCATTGCTCGAACAGATCTGAAAACTGGTTGGGCACGACCTTCATCACGCCTTGTCTCGTGGACGTGAACCAGAGGTTGCCCTCGTAATCGGTCATCACGTGGCACACGGAATTGTCCATCGGGATATTGTTCAGTTGGGAAAAGCCCGAGTCGGTTAATTTGCCGATGCCGTTTCCGGCACAGACCCAGATCTCTCCGGAAATGGATTCAAAGCGTTCCACGTAGGACAGGGGCGTGATGTCAAAAATCCGCGTGGTTTCAAAATTGTCCTGCAGCCTGCCGTAATAGACGCTGGAATTTTCCGTTCCGAGATACAGATTGCCGGGATGCGCCGGATCGGGCGAAAAGCCGATCACGCCTTTGATCCGGCAATCGTTCTGGCTGAGAAAGGTCTCGATCGTATCGCCGCGCAGGCTGAACAGATCTCCGGTCTGCGTCAGACCGTAAACCAGCCCGTCGGCGCCGACGCGGAGATCGCGGATATAGGCGTCGGCGATCCGCGCGTCCTCTATCGCTTTCACGTTCATCTCGTCGTCGATGATCGCAACGCCCGAGGTGCACGCCGCGTAGATCAGCCCGTTGCCGCCCTCGGTGATCGCGCGCACGCTCTCGCTTTTGAGCCCGTCCTCCACGTCCCAGATCCGGAAGACCCCGCGCACCATCATGGCGACGCCGTTGGCGTTGGTGCCGATCCAGAGGCGATCCCGGCTGTCCACGAACAAGCTCGTGACGCTGGTGATCCCGTTGGTGGAATCCATACGCTCGAAGGTGTTGCCGTCGTAGCGGATCAGACCGGCGTAACTGCCGATCCAGATGAACCCGTCGTCGGTCTGGGCGATGGCGTTGGCTTCCGAGGTCGGCAGCCCGTTCAGATTGTTATATAGTACCGCGGAAAAGCCCTCGCTGCGTCCGGTCGGGTCCACGGAAGGCGTTTGATTCCGGTTGCCGCTTGCGTTGAAGGACGCTTCTTCGGTCCCCGCGGCAATAACCGGGATCCAAGACCAGCAAACGAACAGTATTCCGAGCGCAAGACAAAGCGCCGCCGGAAGAAAACGCTTTCGGGCTCTGCAAAATGAGGTCATAAAACGCTCCTCGGGTCAGATGAATCAAGATTATTACAAGTATAGCACAGTTTTGCTTTTGCCGCAAGAAAAAACCGAGCCGATCAGGCTCGGAAAAACGGCGCGGCGCTCCGGCCGAAAACCGCTTGCCGGGAAAGGCTTCTATCGCCGCCCGCCGTTCAATCGGTCTTTTCCGGAGAATCGCACGCCCGGTCTGAAAACAGTTCGTTTGTAAGTTCCGACGCCTGCGGGAGGAATTCTTCGGGAACGTAGATCCTCAAGCGCTCCCGGACTCCGGCTCTGATGGTCAGACCGGCTCCGAAAACCGCGCGCGCCGTACACGGGATCCCGTGATCGTTCAGGACCTGCAGGAGCATTTTCGCCCACATTTCTTCTTTCTCGACCAAAAACGCAAATCCGTTTTCCATACCAGCCTCCGCTTTCCGGTAATTTCGTCCGGGTGTTTCTCGGTTTACGTGCAGTATAGCACGAAAATGTGAACGTTTCGTAACGGCGGGCAGGCGACGCTGTGCCTGCGGCAGTTATATTGTGCCTGACGGCACAGTTATATTGCCTCTGCGAGGCAGTTATATTGTCCCTTCGGGACAGTTCTATTTCTCGCTGACGCGAGAAGTGATATTCTATTCGCCTTTTAACTGCGCGAAGCGCAATTTCACTCGCGAAGCGAATATAACAGGGCGAAGCCCAATATCACTCGCCGCAGGCGAATAGAACTGAAAGAACCCTGATTTGATAGACAAATCAGGGTTCTTTCATGGCCCGCCCTAAGGGATTCGAACCCCCAACCTCCAGAATCGGAATCTGACGCTCTATCCAATTGCGCTAAGGGCGGATGTATCAAGCCTGCCGCGCTTTGCACGCAAAACGCGGCAGGCGGAAAAAGGAAAAATGCCGGATCTATTTGCGCGTTTTGCCGACCGGGATGCTCGGCCAGTCAAAGAGCGAGGGCACGACCACGGGCACGATCCACAGCGCCTGGTACAGGAGGCACACGAGCGGGTTGATCATGCCGGTCATATAGGTCAAGGCGAAGGCGATCACGAGCCCGAGCAGCATACTCACGAACTTGACAAGCGTGTTTGCCGCGCTTCTCGCGCGCACGCCGTCGCAGAGCAAAAAGGCGTTCAGAATGCCGCTGCGCTTGCCGCCGCTCACGATCGGCGCGCTCACGCGCTCCTTGGCGGGCGCGTTCTGCGCGGCCTCGCCGGTCTTCAGGACGCCGATCGGGTTGCCGCCGGTGCGCAGGATCTTTTCCAACAGCGCGCGGTCGATATTCGGGTCGCAGGTGCGGACCACCGCAAAGACGCCGGCGCGGTTGAGGGCGCGCAGCTGCTGCTCGAAGCGCGCACTGACCGCGTATTTGATATAGAATTTCGCGCTCAACTCGTTGTCGATCGCAAGGTACATGATCCGCCCGACCGTGTTTTCATAGGTCTTGTCGGAGGCGTCGATCTGTACGGGGAACTCGTAGGATTCGAGGTATTCCGCGCCGCCGAGGTAGATCTCCCTGCCCTCGATCTTCGCGCAGATGCCGTTGCCCTCGTTTTCCAAAATCTCGATCGGGGCGTGCAGGGCGTTTTCCAAAGAGGAAATGGAATTCTGGAACACGTAGGAGAGCGGGCCGCCGACCGCGTTGAAGATCTGGGCGCAGTAAATGAGGATCTTGTCGATGCGCGCGGCGCCGTAGGTGCGCACGCTCGTGACTTTTACGTGCTTCGGCAAAAAGACCTCGGTATCGTCAAAGCTTAAAATCTCCGCGCCGCCGCACTCCTCCACGCTGTTTTGCCCGATCAGCGCCGTGGCGTGCTTGCGCGCGCGTTTCTGCGCGCAGTAAAACGGAACGGTGAAGGCAAAGAGCGAACAGGCGGGCAGACCCATCATCGCCGCCGCGGCAAAGGCGGAGAAGGCCTTGGTCGCGTCGCGGCCGCCGAGATAACTCCAGACCGCGATGCCCGCGGCAAACAAAAACACCAGCGGGATGCCCACGGCAAACATCGCGCCGCCGGGCGCGCGGCGGTGGACGCGTTCCATAAAGCCGTCCACGAACGCGGTGCGGTCGATCGAAAAGGCTTCCGGCTCGCCGCCGTTCAAGTATTCTTCAAATTCGCCGACCTCCGGGCTGTTTTCCGGCAATCTCGATACGGCGAAAAGCTGTTTGGAGTCGATCAGCACGCCGAGCGCCGCCATATCCGCGCGGATCTCCAGCACGTCGCGGATCGCCGCGAGCAGGAACAAGAACACCGTGATGCAGCTGAACAGAAGATAGCCGGTCTGCGTGCGGGCAAAGCCGATCAGATAGGCAAGCTCGATGATCGAAACGATCGTTGCCGTGAAGGGGACGCCGTCGGCGTTCGCCTTGCCGGAGAACAGGCCGGACGCGCCGTTGGCAAACTGCCGCCTGCCGAAGACCGCGGCAAGCAATACCAGCTGCAGATCGACAAGCAGGAAGACCAGACCGTATTTTCCGGGCGTTAAAAATTCCGGGTGCGGCAGGGGCAATACGGAAGAAAAGCACGCGCTTTCCAGATAAAAACTCAAAAGAAACAGGATCGCAAGCCCCACGATCTCGCGGCGCAGGGAGGAGAGGGTCAAACGGAAACGCTCTAAGATCCCGTCCGCCTGTTCCGGAGCGGTGAATTCGTCGTCCGCGTCGGCGGGCTCCGCTTCATCCAGCGGCTTGCCCGCGTCGCTCTCCGGCACGGTCACGCCGGCGGGGTCCGCCACGAGATCCTCGATCGAGGAACGGGTCACGGTCGGTTCTTCGGTCTCCTCACGGCGCGCGGCGGATGCGGAACGCTTCTTTTCTCCGCGCTTTGTCGCCGGTTTTCCCGTGCCGAACATATCGGCGAACAGGGCGCTCATATCGGGCGCGGAAGCTGCGGCGGTTTCGCTCTGCTCCGCCTGCGGCTCGGGGACTTCAAGGGTGGCCTTGCGCACCTCTTCCACGGAAAATTCCCGCGTCGGCTCGACGCTTTCGGGATCGATCAGGTCCGGGTGCTCCATCGCGGGCGCGGCCTCTTCCGGCACGGCGTCCTCGATGGCGGGCGCGTCATTCTGCGCGGTTTCTTCCGCGGCGGGCGCGGTCTGTTCGGGTACGGTCTCTTCCGCGGCGGGCGCGGCGTTATCCGGCGAGTCATCCGGCGCGGGGGACGCGTTTTCGGACCGGATCGCCGGCTCCACGGGCACGAATTCCGTGTGCGAGATCAAAGTGTCGTTTTCTTCCGGGGTCGAATCGGAGATCACGCCGCTCAAAAAGCTTTGGACCTCCGCCGCGGTCTGCAAATGCTCCGCGGCTTCGCCGGAAAGCTCGTCGATCGAGATCTGATCGTCCAAAACGTCGTCTTTTGGCGGCTCTTCTCTGCCGAATTCGTAAACGGGAAGCTCGTCCGGAACCTTCTCCGGCTCGGATTGTTCCTGCGCGGCGGAAGACGCAAATTCGTCTTTCGATACCGGCATCGGCTCAAACAGATCCTGCGGTGCGGACTCTTCAGCCGCCGCCGCGGGCTTTTCGTTTGCGGCGGGCTTGCCGAAAAATTCCTCGTACAGAGCAAAGGCCGCGGCTTGCGACGCGTCCGTGACGTTTGCGGTCTCGGGCACCTGCGGGGGCGCGGCGCTGTGCGAGCCCTGCGCGCTCTGCGCCGGTTTTCCGCGACGGCCGGTGATCTTATATTTTGCCATGAACGACCTCTTCTCTTTTGATGGATTTCGTTTCGTAAAGCAGCGGGTTTATGAAAGTCCGTTTCGCTTCGCGTTTCTGCGGCACGCGTCGGCGGCGTAGAGCACGACCGCGGCGGCGCAGGACACGTTCAGGGAATTGACTTTCCCGTGCATGGGGATGGAAATGCAAAAATCGCTGTGTTCCTTCAATAAACGCGCAACGCCCGTTTCCTCGCTGCCGAGGATCAGGGCGAGCGGCAGATCGTAATCAAACTTCGCGTAATCGTCCCCGCCGCTTTCCACGGCGCAGACCCAGACGCCGCGCGCTTTGAGCGCGTCGATCGCGCGGCTTAAATTGGTCACGCGGCACAAAGGCACGTGCAGCGCCGCGCCCGCGCTGGATTTCACCACCGTCGCGGTCACGGGGCAGGCGTCGTGTTTCGGGAACAGCACGCCCTGCACGCCCGCGCCCTCGCAGCAGCGCAGCAGCGCGCCGAAATTGTGAGGATCCGCGATCCGGTCCGCGATCAGAAACAAGGGCTTGTCGGTCTTTTGGAAAGCGCGCTCGCAAAGCGTGTCCAGATCCAAGAGTTCCACGGGGCTTACGCGCGCGGCGATCCCCTGATGGACGACCCCGGGGCACAAGGCTTGCAGTTTTTCCGCGTCGAGCTGTTCGACCGGGATCTTTTTTTCTTTGGCGAGCGCCAAGATTTCGGAGATGCTGCCGTGCAGATTGGAGCGCTGTACGTAGATCTTTTCGCAGGCTTCTTCCCGTTTGAGCGCTTCTCTGACCGCGTTTCGCCCGGCGACGATACCGGAAAAGTTTTGAGAGTCTTCCATAGGGCGGCGTTCTCCGAGTTTTAAGATCCTCGCTATTATAGCACAAGTTTCCGGTTTTGTATAGTCGTTTTTGCGAAAAAAACGGCAAGAGCGGATTTCCTATTATAATATTTGTAATTTCTCTTGAAATGCGCCGCGCTTTGGGTTATACTGAATGAAACTTTCGGCTGTCAGGAGGCTTTCGTGGAACTCATTTCGGTCACTTCCCGCGCAAACGAGACGCTTCGCTTTGCCCGCGCTTTGCAGGAAAAGAAGCACCGCGACCGGTCCCGCCGTTTTTTCACGGAGGGACTTACCTTGTTTCGGGAAGCGCTCGCCGCGGGGCTTGTTCCCGAAACGGTCGTGCTCTCCGACAAGCTGGAAGCGAAAACGCAAAAGCGCATCCTGGAGGCGCTTGCGCAGACGGACGCGCGGGTTTTACGCGTTCCGGAAGACCTTTCCCGGTCGATCAGCCCGGAACACGCGCCGCAGGGCGTGTTTGCGATCTTTGCTTTTTTGGAAGACACGGAAAATTCAAAATTTGTTCACAAAAAAGACAAAAAATCGATCGCGCGATATATTATACTTGAAAAAATACAGGACCCCGGCAACGCGGGCAGTATGCTGCGCAGCGCCGCGGCGTTCGGCTATACGGGCGCCTTTTTGTGCGGCGCGGCGGATTTGTATCATCCGAAAACGATGCGCGGCGCGATGGGTGCGCTCTTTTCGCTTGAGCTTGCGGCCTTTGAGAGCGTAAGCGATCTGCTTTCCGAATGTGACCGGCGCTCTCTTACGCTTTACGGCACCTCCCCGCACGCGCCGCAGACGATCGGCGCCACGCGCTTTGCCGCGCCCTTTGCCGTCTGCTTCGGCAACGAGGGCGCCGGGATGAGCGAAGAGTTGACGCGCGCCTGCGACGAGGTCTTTTCGATCCCCATGCGGGGCGCGGAGTCTTTGAACGCGGCGGCGGCGTGCGCCGTCGTGCTGTATGAAACGCAACGAGGTAACGAGCTTTGAACAACGATCTGTTATATCTCGTCTGGCTTGCCTCCGTCACGGCGACGGGATCGGTTTTGCCGAACACCCTGCTCAAATACTTTTCCAGCGCAAAACGGGTGTACGAGGCGAGCAGAGAAGAATTGGAAGAAGCGCCCGTCGAATGGAAAAACCGGCTCGGGCCCTTGCTCGACAAGGATCTGTCGTACGCCGAAAAGGTTTTGGAGTACTGTGAAAAGAACGGCGTGGGGATCACCTGCCCCGGCGATCATTTTTATCCCCAGCGGCTGCGGGAGCTGCAGAACGCCCCGATCGTTTTATATCACCTCGGCAAGTTCTGCGATATCGATTTAACGCCCTGCGTGACCGTGGTCGGCACCCGCGAGCCCTCGCCTTACGGTCAGCGCGCGGCCAAACGGCTTTGCGTGGATCTTGCCCGCGGCGGCGCGACGCTCGTGTCCGGGCTTGCCCGCGGGATCGACGCGCTGGCGCATCGCGCGGCGCTCTTTTGCGAAAGCTTCACGATCGGCGTGCTCGGCTGCGGGATCGACCGCGTGTATCCCCCGGAGCACCGGGATTTGATCGAGCAGGTCTCGCAAACGGGCTTGCTTTTGACCGAGTTTGCGCCCGGCACCCCGCCGAACGCCAAAAACTTCCCCTTGCGCAACCGTCTGCTTGCCGCGCTCGGCGATCTGACCTTGGTGGTGGAGGCGGGCGCGCAGTCCGGAGCGCTGATCACCGCGGAGCATTGTATCCGCTTGAAACGCACGATCTACACCGTGCCCGGCTCGATCTTCGCCGCGAGCGCGGCGGGCTCCAATCACCTTTTGCGCTGCGGCGCGAAAAGCGCGCTCAACGCAGAGGAATTGCTTTCCGAACTATCCGCAAAATACCCCGGCAAACTGTCCGTGCCCGAAAAACCGCGCTCTTTGCGCCGCTCGCCCGCGCCGCGCGCCGCGCTGTTCGCGTTTCCGGGCAGCCGGAGAGGCTCCGGAGAGGAATCCCTGCCGCCGGAGTTTTCCGGAAAGGCGCCCGAAAAAGCGCCGCCGGAAAAAGCGCGCTTTGAAAAATGCCCGCTCACGGAGCTTTCCGACGACGAGCGGATGCTGCTTACGTATCTTTCCTTCGAGCCCAAAAGCGCGGACGCCTTGACGGAGACCGGCATCCCCGTAAGCAAGCTTTTGCAGCTCTTGTCCTCCCTGGAGATCAAGGGCTACGCCGAACGCAAAAGCGGCGCGCGGTTCTCTCTGACGGAGGACGCGCAGTAAGACCCGTTTTTTGAAGAAAACCCGATCTAAAATCTCATGAAACCGGAGAAGATTATGGCAAATTTAGTCATTGTGGAGTCCCCCTCCAAAGCTGCAACCATCAAGGGCTACCTCGGCTCCAATTACAAGGTGCTCGCGTCCAAGGGCCACGTCCGCGATCTGCCCAAAAGCTCGCTTGGGGTGGATATCAAGGACGATTTCGCGCCGAAATATATCACGATCCGCGGCAAGGGCGAGGTGATTTCCTCCTTGAAGCGGGAAGCGAAAAAGGCGGACAAGATCTTTCTTGCGACCGACCCGGACCGCGAGGGCGAGGCGATCTCGTGGCATCTGTGCGCCGCGCTCGAATTGGACGAATCCAAGGTCGCGCGCGTGAGCTTCCAGGAGATCACGCGTTCGGCGGTCAAGGCGGCGATCGCGCATCCCGGCAAGATCGACCACGACCTGGTGGACTCCCAGCAGGCGCGCCGCATATTGGATCGTATCGTGGGCTATCAGATCAGCCCCTTATTGTGGAAAAAAGTCCGCAGCGGCTTGTCCGCGGGGCGCGTGCAGAGCGTGTCCACGCGGCTGGTCGTGGAGCGCGAACAGGAGATCCGCGCCTTCAAGCCCGAGGAATACTGGACGCTCGACGCGACCCTGGAAAAGGATCGCAAGTCCTTCGTCGCGCATTTCTACGGCACCGAAAAGAAAAAGATGGCGCTGAATAACGAATCGGACGCGAAAACGGTTTTAAACGCCGTCCGAAACGCGCCCTTTGTCGTGCGGGACGTGAAGAAAACGCAGAAAACCCGCCACCCCGCGCCGCCGTTTACCACCTCCCAGCTGCAGCAGGACGCGTTCCGCCGCCTGTCCTTCCAGTCCCAGCGCACCATGCGGATCGCGCAGGAGCTGTACGAAGGCGTGTCGCTCGGCAGAAAGGGCGGCCACGGTCTGATCACCTATATGCGTACCGACTCGCTGCGCGTTTCCGCCGAGGCGCAGGCCGCGGCAAAGGCGTATATCGCCAAAAAATACGGCGAGGAATACGTGCCGGAGAAAACGCCGGTCTATAAATCCCGCGCGAGCGCCCAGGATGCGCACGAAGCGATCCGCCCGACCGATCTTTCGCTCACGCCGGAATCGATCCGCAATTCGCTTTCGAGCGAACAGTATAAGCTCTACAAGCTCATCTTCGACCGCTTTGTCGCAAGCCAGATGGCGTCCGCGCTGATCGACGCGACCGCGGCGGATATCGAAAGCGCGGGCTATCTCTTCCGCGCGGCGGGCGAGGTCGTGAAATTCCGCGGATACCTTGCCGCCTATACCGACGATACCGAGGACGGCGAAAAGAAGCAGAGCGAAAAATTGCCGCCGCTTGCGGCGCGCGACGCGCTCAAGCTTTTGGAGCTCAAGCCGGAGCAGAACTTCACCCAGCCGCCCGCCCGCTATACCGAGGGCACGCTCGTGCGCGCGCTCGAGGAAAAGGGGATCGGCCGCCCCAGCACCTACGCGCCGACGATCGCCACGATCCTCTCCCGCGGGTACGTGTCCCGCGTGGGCAAGTTTTTGGCGCCCTCTCCGTTGGGCGAGGTCTGCAACGAGTGGATGATCCGCTTTTTCAATCCGATCATCGAATACGAATTCACCGCCGACATGGAAGAAAAGCTCGACCGGATCGCCGACGGGAAGGAAGACTATAAAAAAGTTTTGCGCGACTTCTACGAGGAGTTCGAGCTTCTGCTTGCCAAAGCGGAAGCGGAAGAGATGCGCGAGCGCGTGAGCGCCCCGCCGGTGGAGCTGGACATCAAGTGCGACAAGTGCGGCGCGACCATGGTCTTAAAGCACGGCAGATTCGGCACCTTTGCCGCCTGCCCGAACTATCCCGAATGCAAAAACACGCTTGCGCTGGATAAAGACGGCAAAGTCGCCGCCCGCCCCGAGCCCAAAAAGGTGGAGGGGATGAAGTGCGAGGTCTGCGGCAAGGATATGTATCTGAAAAAGGGCCGCTACGGCGAGTATTACGCCTGCGAGGACTATCCGAAATGCCGCTTCACGAAGCCCGTGTTGAACGAGGTCGGCGTGAAGTGCCCGAAATGCGGCGGCAAGGTCGTGGTGAAGCGCTCGCCGAAGCACCGCGTGTTCTACGGCTGTTCCAACTACCCGGCCTGCGATTTTTCCGCCTGGGATCTGCCCACGGACAAGACCTGCCCGAAGTGCGGCGACGTGCTGTTGAAGCGCAAGACCCGCGCCGAATTGTACTGCCATAACAAAGACTGCTCCTATACCGAGGAAACGAAATGAGAGTGATCGCGGACGTATTGGGCGCGGACGCGCCCGGTGAGGTCCTGGCAAGAGCCTGCATCGAGGGTGCGAAAAGCGCCGGTGCGAGCCTGACGCTCGTCGCGTCCGCCGAGGTGTTCGACGCGCTCGGAGCGGAGCTTTTGCGCGAGACGGAGTGCGTTTGCTGCGACGAGATCGTGACCATGCACGATTCGCCCATGAGCGCGGTGAAAGGCAAGAAGAACTCTTCCATGGCGCGCGCTCTGACCTTGTTGAAAGAAGATCGCGGCGATTTTGTGCTGTCTGCCGGGAACACGGGCGCGCTCGTCACGGGCGCAAGCGTGATCGTGGGCCGCATCCGCGGCGTGCGCAGCGTGGCGATCGGCGCGGTCTTACCTTTCGATCCGCCCCTGCTTTTGCTCGATTCGGGCGCCAATCTGAATCCCACGGCGGAAAATCTGTTGGAATACGCGCATCTCGGATCTTTGTATATGGAGGCGCTGTTTCAGGTCAAGCGGCCGCGCGTCGCGCTGATCAACAACGGCGCGGAGGAAACGAAGGGCCCCGAACTCTACCGCAGCGCCTACGCGTTGATGAAAGCGGACGGCAAACTGAATTTCATCGGGAATCTGGAGGGGCGCGACGTGCCCTTCGGCAAGTGCGACGTATTGGTTGCCGACGGCTTTGCCGGAAACCTGACGCTGAAGCTCTCCGAGGGCTTCGGCGCCTATCTCAGAAAGACCTTGAAAGAAATGCTTTTGCAAAGCGCAAAAAGCCGCGTTGCCGCGCTACTGTTGAAAAAGCAGATCCGCGCGCTCAAGCAGAAGCTCGATTATACGGAATACGGCGGCGCGCCGCTTTTAGGACTCAAAAAGACCGTGATCAAGGCCCACGGCGCCTCGGACGCGAAAGCGATCGGAAACGCCATCCGCTTTGCCGCGCGTTACGCCGCCAGCGGCTTTGCCGAAACGCTGCCCCTGCGCCTCGAGGGATCGAAATGAACGAGCTCAAACTCTCGGATTATCCCGCAAGCGCCGTCAAAAAGGCGTTTGCGCTCGCCAAGCGGATCGGGTACGAGTATGAAAATCCGCTCTATCTCATGGAGGCGCTCACGCACGCGTCCTTTGCAAACGAGCACCGGGAAAAGCGGTTTCCTTACAACGAGCGCATCGAATTCATGGGCGACAGCGTCCTCAATTTCTGCGTGACCGGGTATATCTACCGCCATTATCCCGACCTCGACGAGGGCGCGCTGACCAAGCTGCGCTCCGGCGTGGTCTGCGACGCGGCGCTGTACGAATACGGCGTCGCCCTCGGGCTCGACGAATGCCTGCTGCTCGGGCACGGCGAGCGTCAGGGCGGGGTCATCCGCCGCTCGATCATCTCGGACGCGACGGAAGCCCTCTTTGCCTCTTTGTTTTTAGACGGCGGTCTGGAATTCGTGCGCGGCTTTATTCTGTCGATCGTCACGGACAAGATCCGGTCGCTTGTCGAGCACGCAAACCTCCGGGATCACAAAAGCCTGCTGCACGAACTCGTGCAGACGGAAAAGGGCGCGGTTTTGGAATACGTGTTGCTGTCCGAAAGCGGTCCCGACCACGATAAGACCTTTGAAACGGAAGTGCGCCTGAACGGCAATCCCATGGGCCGCGGCGTCGGTCGATCCAAACGGGAAAGCGAACAGGCGGCGGCGGGCGAAGCCTTGAAATTCTTCGACGTCTGATCGATCTGAAAAACTGATAAAGAGAAGGAATCCGATCTTATGTATCTGAAAACGCTGGAACTGTACGGGTTCAAATCGTTCCCGGACAAAACGGTCATCTCCTTTACGCCGGGCATGACCGCGATCGTCGGCGCAAACGGCAGCGGCAAGTCGAACCTTGCCGACGCGATCCGTTTCGTGCTGGGGGAAATGAGCGCGAAGAGTATGCGCGGTTCCAGGTTGGAGGACGTGATCTTCGGCGGCACCGCCACGCGCAAAAGCGCGAATTTTGCCGAAGTCACCATCACCATCGACAACGCCGATCACCGCCTGAAATACGATGGCGACGAGATCTCCGTGACCCGCAGACTGCACCGCAGCGGCGAGAGCGAATATAAGATCAATGGCGAAAGCGCCCGCTTAAAGGACGTGGTCGAGACCTTTTTGGATACCGGGATCGGCCGCGAGGGCTATTCGTTGATCGGGCAGGGCAAGATCGACCATATCCTGTCCACCAAGGGCAGCGACCGGCGCGACGTGTTCGAGGAAGCGGCGGGCATTTCGAAATTCCGCTACCGCAAGATCGAGGCGCAGGGCAAGCTGGAAAGCGTTTCGGAAAACGCCGTGCGCATCGCGGACATCCTCGCGGAAGTCGAGGATCGCCTGCCCGGTCTGGAGGAACAGGCGAAAAAGGCGCAGGCGCAAAAGAAGCTGTTAGACGAGCGCAAGGCTTTGGAGATCGCGCTCTTTTGCGAGCAGCTCGAAGCCTCCGACGCGCTCCGCGCCGAGCTGGAAAGCGAGCTGGAAACGGCAAACAAGACCTATCGCGACTGCTGCGACGAATGCGACAAGCTCGAGCGGGAACTGGACCGTTTGTATCTCGTGACGCAGGAAGAAAACCTGGAAGCGGAAAAGCTGCGCGCCGAGGCCGCGCAAAGTGCGGACAAGCAAAGCGAGCTTATCAGCACCCTGTCCGTTCTGGAAAACGATATCCACCATTTCACGACCCGGATCGCGGAAGCCCGCGAATCGATCCGACAGCTAAAGGAGGATCGCGAGCGCGAGGCGCCTCAAATCGAGAGCGCGCGCGAAGAGATGGAACGCGCCCGCGCCGACGCTCAAAGCGCGGACGAGGCGCTTTTGTCCCGCCGCAAACGCGCGGAGGAGCAGGAACGCGCCGCGCAAAGCGCGGACGAAACCGAAAAACGCCTGTCCGAGGAACTGTTTTGCGTACAGCGCGATCTGCACGCGATCGCGCTGATCGCCAAGGAAAAAGAAGTGTTCGCCGCGGCAAACCGCGCGCAGATCGAACTGGAAGAACAGCATAAAGCGGCGCTGACGGGCGCGCTGGAAGCGGCAAAAGCCGACGAGCGCGCGGCAAAGGAAGCCGAGGA
>CADBPF010000071.1 GCA_902796545.1 uncultured Ruminococcus sp.
CGGTTTCGGTCAGTACGGGCATCGGCGCGCTGCCGGGGGAAAGCGGCAGGGCGCAGGCGCTTTCCGGCATATTAGGAAAGACCGGGATCAAAAAGGTATAGTTCTGATCCGGGATCCCGCTTTCCGCGAACTGCTTGCGAAGCAGTCCCGCTTCCGTTTCGGGATGCGCCAGATTCTGCATCCATTGATGCCAGGCGGTCGCGGTATCCTTGCCCGCGCCGACGTTGAATTTCTTGTAATAGGGCGTGTTCTGCCCCTGCTTGACGTAGCCGCGGTTCAACAGCTCGCTCCCGCCGAGCAGCGCCTTATAGGGCGTGTCCCACTCGTGTTCGATCGCGTACAAAAGCCCGTTGTGCTGCGGACTGCCGCCCGGCGTGGAGCCCACGCCGAAGAAATTATAATAGCTTTTTTGTGAGTGGCTTTCGTCCGTACAGCCCGCGTTTTCGCAGACCGTGCGCGACTCGCCGCGCGAAAGCGGCGTGCCGTTTGCGCCGTTTTCCGAGATCGCCTGCACGATCAGATAATATGGGTCGATCCCGTTTGCCTCGCCCACGTCGTGAAAGTCCTGCGCGTAGGACAGCAGATAGGAGCCCTGAAGCACCGCTTCCAGATCCTCCACGCTGCGCGTGCCGCCGTCGAACTGATAAAACATATACACGTCCACTTCGTTCAAGAAGTTGCGCGGATCCATAAAATAAGCGACGGTCCCGGAATTGGCGCAGTACATGGTGTTGCCGTCCACGAGCTTGTCCGCGTAATCGGCGTGGCGGTAGAGTGCGGAATAGCTGGAATATACAAAGGAATTCGAGGTCGGCTCCGACGCGCCCATGCGCGCCGCCGACTGCACCTCCACCCATTCGGGAAAGGAGATCCCGGAAACGCCCGCGACGAATTTCCAATTCGGTTTTGCGCGGTGCAGGGCGCGCAGATAGGGCTTATAGCTTTCCGGAAAATCGGAAAGCGTGTTCTCGAAGCTTTCCTCGCACTCGCCGGCAAATTCCGGGCAGAGATCCGCCCAGCTTGGCGAAACGTAACCGGTATGTACCATCGCCTGCGCGCGGCTTTCATATTTGACCTTGTACCAGCCGTTCGAGGTGATCTCGAGCACCGGGAGCACCTGGTTTGTGCTGATCCGGATGCCGCGGTCCGAGCCCTCCGAGGGGCCGCTGCGCAGGTAAAAAGCGCAGTTTGCGATACAGTAGCGGATCATGACGTTATCGTTCGCGCGCACGGGCAGACCCAAAAGCGGCAAACACAAAAAAAGCGCCGCGAAAAGGATGGTCAAAAAGCGCAGAAAAAGCCGTTTCATGCTCTTTTTTGCCTCCTCTCCGGGACGTTTTACGAGACGGAAGGATTATACTATATTCCGACGCAAAAGTCAAGGAAGCGGCAAAAATTCACAATTTCCTTGATTTGGAAATAAAGTTGCGCCGTGCTTGCCTTTTTTGCAGATTCGTGCTATAATGCTTCCACAACGACGGGAGGGCGCCGTGACGGAACAGAATTATTTGATCCGCTTTTCCAAAACAAAAAACGCGCGGTTTTTATCGCATCTGGACATGGCGCGCACCTTTTTCCGCGCCCTGCGCCGCGCGAAAGTCCCGCTCAAGTATTCCGAGGGCTTCCACGCGCACCCGAAAATGCGTTTTTCCCCGCCGCTTTCGGTCGGCGTGGAGAGCCTGTGCGAGTATTGCCGCGTCACGCTGTTGGACGAAACGCGCCCGCCGGAAAAGCTCCGGTCCGCCCTGCAGCAAGCGATGCCGGACGGGTTTTCGATCCTTGACTTTGCCCCGGAGGAGGAAAAACCGAAAGCAAGCGACTATGCGTGCTACAAGATCCTTTTTTCAGGCGACTGCGCGCAAGCTCTGACCGAGGCGCTCGCTTCTCCGCTGATCGCAATCAAGCGCACGAAGACCAAAGAGCTTACGCTCGATCTTGCGCCGCTTGTACGCTTTGAAACACCCGTGCCGGAAGACCGGAACACCGCGCTTTCCGTGACGCTTCCCGCCGCGGAAGCGATGAATATCAACCCGAATCTCTTTTTATCCGCCTTGAAAACCAAGGGCGATTTTACGCCCCTGCGCATCTTAAAGCTTTCATAAGTGAAAGGAAACACCATGTCAAACGACAAAAAAGCGATCGAAAAGATCACCTCGATGGACGAGGACTTCGGCCAATGGTACACCGATATCGTCAAGCAGGCGGGGCTTGTGGACTACACGAGCGTCAAGGGCTGCGTGGTCATCTGCCCGTACGGCTACGCGATCTGGGAGCATATCCAGCGCATCCTAGACAGCCGCTTCAAGGAAACGGGACACGAAAACGTGTATCTGCCGCTCTTTATCCCGGAGGGACTCTTGAACCGGGAAAAGGATCACGTGGAAGGCTTTGCGCCGGAGGTCGCGTGGGTCACGCAGGGCGGCGCGGAGGAGCTCACCGAGCGGCTCTGCGTGCGTCCGACGAGCGAAACGCTCTTCTGCGAGCATTACAAAAACGCGGTGCAGTCCTGGCGCGATCTGCCGAAGCTGTATAACCAATGGTGCAACGTGGTGCGCTGGGAAAAGACCACGCGTCCCTTTTTAAGAAGCCGCGAATTCTTATGGCAGGAAGGTCACACCCTGCACGCGACGCCCGAGGAAGCGACGGAGGAAACGCTGCGCATTCTGGATCTTTACGCCGATTTCTGCGAAAAGGTGCTCGCCATGCCGGTGATCCGCGGCCGCAAGACCGACAGCGATAAATTCGCGGGCGCCGAGGCGACCTACGCGATCGAGGCGATGATGCACGACGGCAAAGCCCTGCAGGCGGGCACGAGCCATTATTTCGGCGACGGCTTTGCCAGGGCTTTCGACATTACCTATACCACGAAAGAAAACAAACTGGCGCATCCCTATCAGACCTCCTGGGGCGTGACGACGCGGCTGATCGGCGCGATCATCATGACCCACGGCGACGATCGCGGCCTGAATCTGCCGCCCATGGTCGCGCCCGTGCAGGCGGTCATCATTCCCGTGGCGCAGCACAAGGAGGGCGTGCTCGACGCGTGTAAAGCCCTGGAAGAAAAACTCAAATCCGTCTGCCGTGTGAAGCTCGACGCAAGCGACAACTCCCCCGGCTGGAAATTCGCCGAGCACGAGATGCGCGGCGTGCCGGTGCGCATCGAGCTCGGCCCGCGCGATATCGAAAACGGCGAGTGCGTGCTCGGCATCCGCTATAGCGGCGAAAAGCGCACGGTGAAATCAGACGAATTGGAACGGATCCTGCCCGCGCTCTTGGATGAGATCACCCAAGGGATGTTCGACAAGGCGCTGGAAAACCGGACAAACCGCACCTATTCCGTGAAGACCCTGGACGAGATCGACGCGGTCTTAAAGGAAAAAGACGCGTTCTTTTACATTCCCTGGTGCGAAGACCCCGCCTGCGAGAACGCGATCAAGGAACAGACCGGCGTCGGCAGCCGCTGTATCCCCTTCGATCAGCACGCGCAAGAAACCGACGTTTGCCCCGTCTGCGGCAAAAAAGCGAAGCATATCGTGCTGTTTGCCAAAGCGTATTAAAACCGAAAAGCCGCGCTTTTGCGCGGCTTTTTTGTTTGGAAAAGGCCACTTTCACGATTTTCGGAGGGTTTATGAAACGATCTATTTTGCTTCTGATTGCCTTCTTGATTCTGTTTTGCCTTGCCGCCTGTGATCCAAAAGTCACGCCCGCCGCACCGCTTCCGGAAAACGCGCGTTTCGTTTATCGCGGGCATGAAGCGCTCGATAACGGCACTTTAGGGAGATATCCGGAGTTTGAGCCCTTGTTCGGCGATCAACACTTTCTCCTTCAAGACGAGTTTCAAAATCCCGATGCGCCCAAAGAAAGGACGATTTCGATTAACGGAGTGGACTACACCCTGCCCTATCTGACCAGCAGATACCGTATCAACGAGCCCGAGCCTTTTGACATTTACGAATCCGCTACGCAAGAAAGCCGGATCTATGCATCTTTTCTGCCTAACGGCGGGGGCTTGGTCTCGTTTTCCGATTCTCCCCTGTATGAGTACAAATTCATTGAAACGGATCTTTCGGAAAACGGCGCCGAATATTTTCAAAACCTCGCGGATCAAGCGATCAAGCGGTATTATAAAGCAAATCCCGCGGCGTATCGCGTCAGCGTCGAGACCGAACAGCATCTTTCACGCGAAGACGGCGGCCGTTCTCCGATCTACGAGGGTTTTGTATCCGAGCAGCAGGATTTGAGCTATTCGCTTTGTGTGAGAAATTATTGTTTCACATATACGAAATATGCAAAGAACACCCCGACCCAGGAAACAATTCAGGTAAAAGTTCGCCAAGACGGAAGAATCGTTTGGTTAAGCACCCGGTATCCGGGATCCATGGACGCTTATACGGACTTTGAAGTGCCGGAAGACAAGATCCGCGAAGCCGCACAAGAGATCGCAAAGAATGCGGTAAATTCGATTTCTTACGATGAGATCACCTGCAAAGCGGGCGCGATCACGCTTTGTCTGGATCAAAATTCGGAACCGTATTACCGCGTGGAGGTCACAGTGCGGATCGTTTTCAAAGAAGGTTTTTCGGATATCAGATCTCGGGAATATACGGACGAATTGTTCCTCGTTGCCGAGGAACCGGAACGGCAATCGTGATCGTTACGCCCATACAATTGCTTGGCTAAACGAGATTGTGGTATATAACCGCCCGTATTAAGGAACCCAAAGGAGTGTTCTGGAGATGAAAGCATCGGTGCGTGCGTCGGCATTGATCCTTTGTCTGGCGCTCATTGCGGTAGTTTTTGTCTCCTGCAAATCTTCCTTAAAAGATCGGTTTCGCGCTCAGATCACCCATCTTTTTTTATCAAACGAAAAGGCGTTCGACGAAGCGGCGCGAGAAATCCTGGAGCAAGGACGCAAAGACGGCAAAGAGATCCGGACTTTTCATATTCAGATCAACGACGCCGAGTATGTAGTCAGCTATCAGAACGTGCGGTCCGATAACGGCGATCCTTTCCGCAACGAACACGTTTCGTTCAGCATGGGCGGTTTCGGTCTTGCCCCGAGCAGCGTTAATTACAGCTTATACTACTCTCCTTCCGACCTGCCGTTTGGGGCGAATCTTACCCGTCTTTCCGATTCGCCCGACTCGTCAAGCCAAACCAAATACGGTTACGGCTGGGAATGGAAAGAAGAAAAGGGAGATAATCACGGCTATACCGAACGAATCTGTGAAAACTGGTTTTATTCCGAAGCACATTTCTAAATAATAGGCAAAACGAGTTCACCAAAAAAGCACTTGCAAACGCAAGTGCTTTTTTCTGCTTTACGTTCTCAAACCACGCCCTGGGCGAGCATGGCTTCCGCGACCTTTAAGAAGCCCGCGATATTCGCGCCGGCGACGTAGTCGCCCTCCTTGCCGTATTCTTTGGCGGCATTCCAGGAATTGAAATGGATACCGTACATGATCTGCTTCAATTCCATATCGACCTTTTCAAAGCTCCAGCTCATACGCGCGCTGTTCTGCGCCATCTCGAGCGCGCTCGTGGCAACGCCGCCCGCGTTTGCCGCCTTGCCCGGGGCAAAGGGCACGCCGTGCGCCTGGAAGTACTCGACCGCGTCGGGCATACAGGGCATATTCGCACCCTCGGCGACGCATTTTACGCCGTTTGCGACCAGCGCCTTTGCGTCGTCCAAAAACAGCTCGTCCTGCGTGGCGCAGGGCAGCGCCACGTCGCACTTCACCTGCCAGATGCCGTGGGCGGTGCTGTAGGTCGCGCTCTTATGATCCTTGACGTATTCGGAGATCCTGCCGCGGCGCACTTCTTTTAAGTCTTTCAAATATTCCAGATCCACGCCGGACTCATCCACGATATATCCGCCGGAATCGCTCATGGCGATCACTTTCGCGCCGAGCTGGGTGGCTTTTTCCGCGGCGTAAAGCGCCACGTTGCCGCTGCCGGAGATCACGACGCGTTTTCCCTCCAGCGTGTCTTTCTTTTTGGCGAGCATTTCCGATACGAAGTACACGAGCCCGTAGCCGGTGGCTTCTTTTCTCGCAAGGCTCCCGCCGTAGGTCAGACCCTTGCCGGTGAGCACGCCGTCGAACCGGTTTTTCATTTTGCGGTACTGCCCGAAGAGATAGCCGATCTCGCGGCCGCCCACGCCGATATCCCCGGCGGGTACGTCGGTATCCGCGCCGATATGGCGATACAATTCGCTCATGAACGCCTGGCAGAACGCCATGACTTCTCGGTCGCTCTTGCCCTTGGGATCGAAGTCCGATCCGCCCTTGCCGCCGCCGATCGGATGCCCGGTCAGCGCGTTTTTGAAGATCTGCTCGAAGCCCAAAAACTTGATGATGCTCAAGTTCACGGACGGGTGGAATCTTAAACCGCCCTTATAGGGACCGATCGCGCCGTTGAACTGCACGCGATAGCCGCGGTTGACCTGCACCTTGCCATGGTCGTCCACCCAGGGCACGCGGAACATGATGATGCGTTCCGGCTCGACCAAGCGTTCCAAAAGCCCCGCCTGCTCGAATTCCGGACGGTTTTCGATCACGGGCTCGAGGCTTTTCAAAACCTCGGTGACCGCCTGCAAAAATTCCGGCTCGTTCGGGTTTTTCTTCGTTACGGTTTCCAAAATTCTGTCAACGTACGTCATCTTTCTTACCTCATTTCAATCCTTTCAAGACGTGTTTTTTCGCCTGGTTCAAATGTTCGATCGCCGCGATTTCGGCGGCAGCGGCGTCGCGGTTTCGGATCGCCTCAAGGATCGCACGGTGTTCGCGCACGGCCTGAAGCGTGCGCGCGTCGTCCCGGAACGCGATCTCGCGGGCGCGCTGCGACTGGATATGCAGCGTGTGCAGCGTCTGCGTTACGGTGCGGCTTTTCGCCCCGGCGTAAAGGATATCGTGGAACTCGGTATCCAGTTCGCAGACCTTGTCGAATTCGTTTTTGGTACAGTAAAACTCCTGCAGTTCCAGGGCGTTTTCCAGCTTTTCCACTTCCTCGTCCGTCATGCGTTCGCACGCCCAGCGCGCACAGAGCCCGAAGATGGGTTTGCGGATCTCGTAGGTATCCAGAATATCCTGTCGATCGATGGCGACCACGATCGAACACTTGTTCGGGATCGTGTCCACGAGCCCATCCTGCTCCAAAAGCCGGAGCGCCTCGCGCACGGGGGTGCGGGAAACGCCGAGTTCTTTGGACAGCTTGGCTTCCACGAGCGCGCTGCCCGGAGCAAGACGGCCGTCCACGATCTCCCGGCGCAATTCGCGGTACACGCGCAGGGTCAAGGAGTCCTGTTCCAGATTCCTCATCTGCCTGACCATTATCTGCTCCTTCCGTGCTTCAAAACGCCCATCACGTCCGCGGCAACGGCGATCTCGCAGAGCTCCTCGTCGGTCATCACGGTCACGCGGCCGGCGGCGTAGAGCGCGTCCACCTGCTTTTTGACGCGGGTGACGAGCGCGCTTTTTTTATCCACGCGCCGGTTTTCGGGCAGGGCGAAATACCGGTTGATCCAATATGCGATCCCCGCCGCGCCGGAGGTGTTGGTGATCCCCACGGTCGCGGGGCGGTTCAAGATCTTGTCGGTGTCGAAAATGTTGTAAATCTCTTCGTTTTTCAAAAGCCCGTCCGCGTGAATGCCCGCGCGGGTCATATTGAAATGCTCGCCGACAAAGGGCGTCATCTCCGGGATGCGGTAGCCGATCTCGTCGGTAAAATAGCGGGCGATCTCGGTGATCGTTTCCAGATTCATCCCGTCGGTCGTGCCGCGCAGGGAGCAATATTCCATGACCATCGCTTCCAGGGGCACGTTGCCCGTGCGCTCGCCGATGCCCAAGAGCGAGCAGTTCACGGCGCTTGCTCCGAAAAGCCAGGCGGTCGCCGCGTTGGTCACGCCCTTATAGAAATCGTTGTGGCCGTGCCATTCGATCAGCGCGCTCGGCACGTCGGAATGGTGGCGCAGACCGTAAATGATGCCGGGAACGCTGCGCGGGAGCGCCGCGCCCGTATAGGGGATGCCGTAGCCCATGGTATCGCAGGCGCGGATCTTGATCGGGATATGAGCTTCTCTGCTCATTTCCATGAGTGCGTTGGTGAAGGGTACGACGAACCCGTAAAAATCCGCCCGGGTGATATCCTCGAAATGGCATCTGGGCTTCAAGCCCGCGTCGAGCGCGTCGCGCACCACGGCAAGATAGTGATTCATCGCCTGTCTGCGTGTCATGTGCAGTTTTTTGAAAATATGATAGTCCGAGCAGGAAACGAGGATCCCCGTTTCCTCGATGCCGATATTGCGCACGAGCTCGAAATCCTCTTTTCTCGCGCGGATCCACGCCGTGACCTCCGGGAAGCGGTAGCCGCGCGACAAGCACTTATCCAGCGCCGCGCGGTCCTTTTCGCTGTAAACGAAAAACTCGCTTTGCCGGATCACGCCTTTTTCCCCGCCGAGCGTGTGCAAGAGATCAAAGAGATGCAGGATCTGATCCGGCGTATAGGGCTTTAAGGACTGCTGACCGTCGCGGAAGGTGGTATCCGTGATCCAGATCTCCCGCGGCATATCCATCGGCACGCGGCGGAAGTTGAACGGCACCTTCGGGATCTCCTCGTAGGGGTAGATCTCGCGGAACAACTCCGGCTCGTCCACGTCCTGTAAGGTATAATTGTAGGGATCCTGTTCCAGCACGTTGGAAACCTTGCTTAATTCCAGCATGGGCGTTTTCCCCCTTTCGTTTGCTGTTTCGTTCGTTGTTTGATTCGGGATCCGCCGCGCAAATCCGACGCGCAAGCGGTATTCCTGTATAATTGTATGCAATTATACAATCGCGTTTCCCTCTTGTCAAGCCTTTTTTGAAAAAAGTTTGCCCGAAAGCGCAAAAAACCGCCGACCGCAATGCGGTCGGCGGGTCAAAGATTGACAAACGAGGGGCGGATCATTCCCGGATCTTTTCGATCAGTTCGGGCAAAAGGGGCTCGAATTTTACGCCGTACCAATGGTCCGGGTCCTCTTTGGTATAGCGGATGCAGGAAAGCGTGTAGTCCGCCGCGATGCGCGCGGCGTCAAAGAGGCTTTTTTGCTGCATCAGCGCGCCGACGAAGGCGGAGGCGTACACGTCGCCGGTGCCGTGGCTGCCGCCGGGCAGGCGCTCGTGGAAATAATAGCTTGCCTTGCCGGTCTTGCTTTCGTAAACGGTCACGCCGAGTTTTCCCGCTTCAAAGCTCGTGCCCGTGAGCACCACGGTCTTTGCGCCGATGGCGCAAAGCGCGCGGCATTGATCCAAAATATAGGCTTCGTCATAGCCGCTTTCGCGGTATTCGATCCCGGTCAGAAAGCTTGCTTCCGTGAGATTCGGCAGCACCACGTCGGACGCGGCGACCAGACGCTTCATTTCGTTTACGAACGCCTGATCGAACCCGTAATACAATTTGCCGTTGTCCGCCATGGCGGGATCCACGATCACGGGCGCGCCCGGATTCAAGAGCTTTTGCGCGACCGTAAGCGCGCCGTCCACCTGGCGCGCGCTTCCGAGATAGCCGGTATAAAGCGCGTCAAAGCCAATATTCTCTTTTTGCCAATGCGCGATGATCGGATCAAAATCGTCGGTCAGGTCACGGAAGGTATAGCCCGTAAACCCGCCCGTGTGCGTGGAAAGCACCGCTCCGGGCAAGATCGCGCATTCCGTGCCGCAGGC
>CADBPF010000072.1 GCA_902796545.1 uncultured Ruminococcus sp.
ACACCTCTACCTTTGCCACCCGTTATACCGCGCTGTCCGATGCGGTCGCGAACCCCTCGCACTACACTGCTGATTCCGTGTCCGCGGCGCAAGCGGCTCTCGACTACATCAAGACCGATACTTCCGGCATCGTGAACCTGAACAACGCCGGCTATCCCGCGACCTTCAATTCCAGCCGCGCCACCGCCCGCACCAATGATCTTGCGGACGCGTACAACGCTCTGGAACGGATCAGCACCACCGTGGACTTTTCCGCTCTGACCGCTGCAGTCGCTGCGGCAAACGTGCTGAAAGCGCCCATGTACTCTGCGGATTCCTGGGCGGTTCTCGCGGATCTTTTGGCAGAAGTCGATTATGCCGAGACCGATCAGAGCGCGGTCGATGATCTCGCCGACGCTATTTTAGGCGCGATCGACGACCTTGAACCTAATGATATGATCTGGTATGAGGACTTCTCAGGAAGCTCTCTGCCGTCAACGCTCGGGCTTGTCACGAGTTACCCGCACGGCACGGTTTCTCACAGCTATATCAACGGCTACTGGGGAACCACGATCGCGCATCCGTCCAGCGATTACAACGGCGACTCCAAGGGCATCCTCGGGCCGAGCGTCTTCGGCAACGCGGACGGCGTAACGATCAACCTCTACGCGGCGTTCAACTCGCTGCCGACCCGTTCCACTTCTGCCACGCAGCCCTTCCGCGGGCTCTCGCTTGACCTGTACGTGGGCGGCGTGGATAAGATGCTGACCGTCTCCCTGATCGGGATGACCTCCACTGAAAAGAGCGCCAACCCCGGCTGTGACGCCTGGGTCTGCCTCTTCAATGTCAAACGCAGCGGCGCTGTGGTCGAAATGCCGGTCAACCTCGGCATCGGTGACGGCAAAGTTCACAAATACACTTTCGTGTATGATACGAGCAAGGTCGTTGACCTCTCCGGCAACAGCTTCGGCGTTTACAGCGATTCCGCCTGCACGAACCTCGTTTCCACCATCAACTACGCCGGCCCGTCCAGCACGTCTGCCGCAGTTCCGGTTTACAACACCGCGACCGATACGGGAAGCGGCTTCCGCACTTACTACGTGAAGCAGCTTGAAACCAAAGAGGGCTGGTTCAAGAACAATACCGTTCTCTCCTATACCGTGAAGAGCGCGGATATCGACAAGGTCGCAGACGTGACCAACGGTACCGCGATCACCACCGTTCAGGGCTACGAAGGCTCCTATGAAGCCTACGTCGGTTCCTACGACGGCGCCGCGCATCCGGCTCTGATCTCCGACGGTTTTGCCACCACCGCAAACGGCAGCGCCGCTTACACCTTCGGCGGCAACACCGTGTCGAGCATCCCGTCGATCAGCGTCCCCGGCACCTACGACGTGGTCGTCACCGTTTCTCCGACGGTCTATACCTCCGTGCTCGATCCGATCGTCCTTGAATACGCGCCCAGCATCGACTATATGTTGAGCGTGGCGCTCCAGGGCGACGCGCTCCCCGGCGCTTCCGTGACCGCCTCTAAGAGCGGTAGCGATCTTGCGACTTACACGAGCTTTGCGACCAACTACGTCCCCGCGACCCGCGGCGACCGCATCACTCTGACTGCTGCGGGATCCGGCTTCTCCTACTGGAAGAACGTCCGCACCAACAAGCTCATCTCCACCGCTTCCACGCTGAACTACCCGGTCGGCTCACAGATGGATCTTGCGGCGGTCTATGACGCGAACGCGGTCGATCCCGAAAACACCAGCTCCTACACCGTGATTTACCGTGACGCGCAGACCGGCAAGATCTTCAAGACCCAGAGCGTGTTGAGCGGCTATGCCCTCACCTCCGGAGATCTCCCGGCGAGCACACCCGCGATCTACGGCTATGACTTCAACGGTTGGAAGGACGCCTCCGGCGCCGACGCCGTGGGTCTGGCGATCGCCGCCGATACGACGATCTACGCGACCTACAGCCGCGCCGCTCAGCCCACCTACACGCTGACGGTTTCCGACAACGGGGAAAACACCGAATACACCCTCGCCTTCGCGAGAACGATCGCCCTGACCGCTTCCGGTACCGGCTTCAGCTACTGGGAATTCAACGGCGAGCTCCTCTCCGAGAACGAGACCGTGTACTTCGGTATGCCGGCGGGCGACGCGACGCTGACCGCGGTCTATAACGCGGCTGCTCCGACCGCTCCGACCGTCGTGATGATGTCCGGCTCCGTGAGCGCAGACGGCGGCTTTGCAGTCACCTTCGGCCGCAACGTGCCCGACGGATTCACGCTCGTGGAAAGCGGCATCCTGATGACCAGAAAAGCGACTCCTGCCGATCTCTACGTCGGCACGACCGCCAACGTCACCAAGGGTGTGTCCACCTCCGCGGCTGACGTCACCTGCTACGGCTTCCAGAAAGACCTCAACGGCAAGGGCGGCACCTGGTACTTCCGTGGTTACATGGTGTACCGTGACGGCTCCGACAATCTGCTCTATGCGTACTCCGATACCTATCAGATCGTCGTGACCGCTTCCACCGCCTCCACCGCGACCGAATACCTCGGTTAAGACGGATTTGGAAAGCCCGCGCCAAACGGCGCGGGCTTTCTTTTTCCGCTTGCGAAAAAAGCGCTTCAAAAACGGGGGATTACTTGACAGTATCCCGTATTTGCTTTATAATAAATCTGTATATTCAGAGCATGAATTAGCTCGGTAAATCTTTGAGGTGCGACATGAAGATCAAAAAAGGATTCAAACTGCGCGAGGTCGATTCTCTTTACGTTGTGATCCCCGGCGTACAGGCCGCGGATACCTTCCACGGTATGATCACACTCAATGAGACCGGCGCGTATTTATGGCAGAAACTGCAGACTTCCACCACCCTTGAGGCCTTGACGGAGGGGATGATCTCCGAGTTTGCCGTTGACGAAGAGACCGCCAAAAAGGACATCGAGGAATTTTTGAACGCGGTCCGGGAAAAAGGTTTGTTAGATGACTGATTTTGCCGGCGTCATTGCAAAGTACGGCAAATATGTGGGAGCGCCGGACGGCCGCAGTATGCAGCCGATGCTCCGTTCCCGCAGAGACGCCGTCGTACTGGTGGCGCCGCATTTTCCTTTGAAAAAATACGACGTGATCCTGTATCGCCGCGCAAGCGGGCAATACGTTCTGCACCGCGTCATTTCCGTGAAAAACGGTTACGTGATCTGCGGCGATCGGCTTTGGCGCAAGGAATACGGGATCCGCGACGAAAACGTGATCGGCGTTGCCGAAGGCTTTTTCCGCGACAAGAAATACGTCCCCTGCACCAACCGGGGCTATCAGCTCTATTGCCGCGTTTGGTGCGCGCTGCGCCCGATGCGTTCGCTCGTCTTTCACCTCAAGGTGTATGGGAAAGCATTGTTGAGAAAGTTAGGCATCCATGGGAACAAAGACTAAGGACAGATCCTCGTCGCTCAAATGGCTCTGGGCGCATACCCGCGGTCGGTTCGGGATGATCCTGGTGCAGATCTTCTGCTACGTCCTCAACGCCGCCACAACCGTCGTCTTCGCCCTGCTCGTTCGGGACGTGATCGATTGCGCCGCCGGGATCATCAACGGCGCAAAACAGGTGTCCGATCTTGTTTCTTATGCCGTTTATCTCGGACTTCTGATCTTATTGCAACTCTTTTTGCGCTTCTTCTGCCGTTATCTCACTGACCGGCTGACCGCCGATTTGGAGCGGCATTATCAGTCCGTGATCTATCGGGAAATGCTCAAAAAAGAGTTCGGCAAGATTTCCTCTTATCACACCGGCGAACTGTTGAATCGCTTGTTTTCCGACGTTTCCGTGATCGCGGACGGCGCCGCGGGCATCCTGCCGACCGTCGCCGCGACGGTGACGCGCCTGGTTTGCGCGGTCGGCGTGATGGCGTTTTTGGAATGGCGTTTCACGCTGATCTTTTTCGGCGGCGGGATCCTCGTATTTCTGATCTCGCGCCTGTATAGCGGCACTCTGAAACGGATGCACCGCGAAATGCAGGAAGCGCAGGGAAAAACCCGTTCTTTCATGCAGGAGACTTTATCGAACCTTTTGGTGCTCAAAGTCTTTGAAGCGGAGGAAAAGACCGCTCGCCGTGCGCGTAAATTGCAGGATACGCATTTCAAACTCACGATGCGCAAAAAGGTCGTGGGCGCTTTGGCGAACGTCGGCTTTTCCGCGCTGTTTCGCATCGGCTATTTCGGGGCGCTTATTTGGTGCGCGCTCTCGCTTTCCGGGGTGATCTCCGGTTCGGTTCTGATGACCTATGGCACCATGATGGCGATCCTGCAGCTTGTGAACCAGATCCAGACGCCGTTCGGTTCGCTTTCCGGCATCCTGCCGCGTTACTACGGGATGTGCGCTTCGATCGACCGCCTGCGTGAGATCGAAAATTTGCCGCGGGATGCGGAGCGCAAGCCCCTGTATCCGGACGCCGAAAGCTTTCATCGCGAGTTTGAGTCCGTGGAATTTGAGCAGATCACCTTCCGCTACGACGCGGAGGACGTGCTGCGTGACGCGAGCGTTTCGATCAAACGCGGAGATTTCTGCGTGATCACCGGGCTTTCCGGGATCGGGAAGTCCACGTTATTAAAGCTTTTGCTCGGCGTTTATCAGCCGGACGGCGGCGAGATTTTCTTTGTCACGAAACGCGGCAAGACCGGCGTGCATTCCGCCGCGCCCGGCGTGTTCGCTTACGTGCCGCAGGGAAATATGCTCTTATCCGGCACGATCCGGGAAAACATCACGCTGATCCGTGAGGACGCGAGTGAAGAGGAGATCCTGGAGGCCGCGCGCGTCGCCTGCGTGACCGATTATCTCGACGATCTGCCGAACGGTTTGGATACCTATATCGGCGAAAAGGGCTTCGGGCTTTCCGAGGGGCAGATCCAGCGCATCGCGATCGCCCGGGCGATCCTGTCCGGGGCGCCGATCTTGCTGTTGGATGAATCCACCAGCGCGCTCGACGAGCAAACGGAACGGAAAATGCTGCGCGCGCTGACGGAATTGAAGGATAAAACCTGCATCATCGTTTCTCACAAACGCGCGGCGTTCGAGATCTGCAACGCCGAGATCGTCTTGTCCGATAAAAAGATTGAGAAAAGGGAATTGGATCATGCCGAATTATGACGGCGAGGCCCGTTATCTGATCGAGCTTGTCAACGCCGCCCTGCATCATCGCCCCGCCGCGGATCCGCCGGAGGGGTTAGAGGAAGCGGTGCTGGCGTCGTTGATCTGCAAGCATCGGATCGGCGGGCTGATCGATCCCGTTTTGCGCGCTACGCCGGATCGCTTTTCCGACGCTCTGAAACGACCCGTTCACGAAGACGCGCAGAAAACGCTCTTCCGCGTTGCCTCGCAGGAGGATGCGCTGGAGGAATTCGCCGACAGTCTTCAAGATGCCGGCATCGACTTTCTGCCCTTGAAGGGCGCGGTTTTGCGCCGCTATTACGAAAAGCCGCATTACCGCATGATGGGTGATATCGATATCCTCATCCGTCCGGACAAGCGTTCGGACGTTGCGCGGATCATGGAGCAAAACGGCTATACGCGCGTGGAGTATCCCGATCTCTACGACGACAGTTATCGCCGCAAGCCGATTTTGAATATCGAGGTCCACGTGGCGCTCGGCAAGGATAAGCACTTTCCGTCCGACTATTTCGATACGCTGTGGGAACGCGCAAGCGCGCGGGAAGACAACCCTTGCTGGCACGAAATGTGTCACGAGGATTTCTACCTGTATTTTCTGATCCATTTCGCGAAACACGCCCGCAATTACGGCACCGGCATCCGCTCGCTGATCGACCTTTGGGTCTTGCGCCGCACCGATTGGTTTGCCGCGCTCGATCGAACGCTCGTCGATCGCGTCTTACGGGAGTTTTCGCTCAACCGGTTCGAGCGCGAGATGCTGCATTTGTGCGACGTCTGGTTCGAGGGGGAAGCGGAAGACGAATTCACCGGAGAGTTGATGCGCCGCTTCTTGATTCTGAATTCCGGTCTGTACGGCAATTTCGTCAACGGCTTTTACGAGCGCGCCTTTACCAAGGGCGAGGACGCGCAAAAGAACAAACGCAAGATCTTCTGGCGCCGCATCTTTCTGCCGCGCAAGAATATGATTCCGCGCTTTCCGGTTTTGGAAAAGCACCCGTATCTCTTGCCGTTTTGCTGGATCTGGCGCGCGATTCTGGTGCTGTTCCGTCCCGGTCAGGTGAAGGGAGAGACCGACCTTTACCGCCGCGTGAGCGAGGGGATGGACGAAAACCGCCTGATCCGCGACCGGCTCGGTTTTTCGGATTTTTCCGCCGAGGAGAACGGCGAAAAATAGATCGATCGTCAACAAAGGAGATGGAGTTCCATGGCAAAATCCTACGTGCTGTTCGGCATTGACACAGAGCCGGACTGCGGCAGCAACACCCCGTTTTACAACATGACCAAACCCGGTACCGAAGAGATCCTGGACGTGTATGCCAAGCATAACATTCACGGTACCTTCTTCGTCACGGGCGAATGCGCCAAAAAGAACCCGGACGTGGTCAAACTGATCCAGGAAACCCAAAACGAAGTCGGCGTGCATTCTTTGTATCACGAGACCGTGGGCGACGAGCTTTACGAGATCCCGGGCATCAAGCCCCTCTTGCCGCAGGAGGTGCCGCTGCGCGTCAAGCTTGCCACCGAGTGGGTGGAGAGCGTTTCCGGCGAAAAAGCCGTTTCCTGGCGCTGCCCGCGTCTCTGGGGCTCCACGCACGTCTGCAACGCGCTGGAAGACCTCGGCTTCAAGGTGGACGCGTCTTATCCCATGTTCTTCTACCGCGAGCGTTTCGCGCCTTATCATCCCTCCCGGGAAGACTGGACCAAAGAGGGCGATATGAAGCTGCTCGAGATCCCGAACTTTGCGGATATGACCATGGAGTCCAAAGACCCCGGTATGGAACGCGACCGTGACCAATGGCCGCTGTTCCGCTTAAAAGGCGCGGACTATCTGTTCCAGCGCATCCTGAACTTTGAAAAATTCGCCGAGGCAAAGGGCGTTCCCGTGGTTTTGTGCTTCTATTTCCATCCCTGGGAATTCGTCAAGTGCAAGCAGTTCTACGCTTACGGCGAGGGCGGCGTGTATATCGACAAGTTCTTCGTCGGCAAGACCGGCAAGGTGGCAAAGCGGGAATTCGATAAGCTTTGCGGCCTTTTGCTCGGCGGCGACAGAGAGCGCGTGTTCCTGCGGGCGGACGAGCTTGCGGAACAATGGCCGCAGATCAGTCAAGAAACCAAATAAAAGGAGACAGTTATGGACGGACAAAACGGCAAGAAAACCTGGATCTTCCCGGACGGCGAACTGCCGCCTCCCGGCGATTTTCCCATGAAAGGGCATGAATCGCTGATCGTGCTTAATTGCAACGACGTGCCCGCGCACGGCAAGATCACCTTCTATTTCACGGACCGCGAGCCGATCCGCGATATCGACGTGGTCATCGAAGCCAACCGCGTGCGTTGTTTTCGGCTGAACAACCCGAAGGACGTGGGCGGCGTGGAGATCCCCTTGGAAGTGCAATACGCCTTCCGCCTCGACTGCGACGTGGAAGTCGTCGCGCAGTACGGCAGATTAGACACCCGTGATCAACCCGTTGCGTTTTATACCGTGATGGGCTATTGCAAATAATTCAGAAACGGAGAAAGAGTATGAAACCGAAAGTAGAGATCCCGCTTAATGAGTACAAACAGCGCGTGGCAAACGCCGCCGCAAAGGTGCGCGAATGGAATTTGGACGCGCTCATCGTCAACGGCAGTGAGGCGGATTACGCCAACACCCGTTATTTCTCGAATTTCTGGCCGCTGTTCGAGCGCTGCGGCGTGGCGATCGGTGCAAACGGCGACTGCGCTTTGATGGTCGGCCCCGAAAGCGAGATCTTCGCAAAAGACAAGGGCGTGATCGACAAAGTCTTCGTACTGTACGAATACCGCGAATCCGCCAACCCGTCCTATCCGGAACTGTCGTTTTCGACTTATAACGACGTGTTCAAGGCGCTTGGCATCACCGGCAAAAAACTGCGCATCGGCGTCGCCGCGTGGCTGGATACGAACGTCGTGATGATGGAGGGAATCAAAAACGCGTTCCCGGAAGCCGAGATCGTTCGCGCGGACGACATTATGGTCTCCCTCAGAAGCGTCAAGAGCGAAAACGAGATCGCTTGCATCCGCGAAGCGAGCCGCATCTCCAATATCGCCGCGATGGAAGTCATCAAAGCGATCCGACCGGGGATCACCGAACTGCAGCTCGTCGGCGTAGCACAGCGCGCGGTCTATGAGAACGGCGCGGAATACGAAGGCCTGCCGATGTACTGCTTTGCCGAAAACTCCACCAAACACGCGATCTCCCGCTGCGGTTACCGCGAGATCCAGAAGGGCGATATCATCGAAGTCAACCCGTCCGCCAAGGTCTGCGGTTATTCGCCCAGCATCGGGATGCCGGTCTCTTTGGGCAAACTCACCCCGGATCGCCGCGAAATGGTCGAATTCGGTCTGGAAGTCCACAACTGGACCTTTGAACAGATCAAAGCCGGCGTGATCGCGGGCGACATCGCCAAGCGCTTCAAGAAGATCTACGACGATCGTGGCTACGGCAAGAACTTCCTTTACGGTCCCTGTCACGGTCTCGGTCTGATTGAAGTGGAAGCGCCCTGGATGGAAACCACCTCCGATTATCCGTTAAAGGAGAACATGACCTTCCAGATCGATACCTTTGTCACCACCGATACCTATGGTCTGCGCTGGGAAAAATCCATCGCCGTGCGCAAAGACGGCGCCGAGGATCTGAGCCCCGGCATCGGCAAGATCTACGAGATCGATTGCTGACCGCCATTTTCGGCATACTTTTCTTTCACGCCTTTTCCGGTCCGGTTTGTCCGCGCCGGAAAAGGCGTGTGTCAATGCTTTTTTACCGGAACTGACATATACTGATTGAACAAGCCGTCCGTTAATCCTGCTTTTCAGCATCGCTTGTTGAAGGAGATTTTATGAAAAAAAGCTTTGCTCTGATTTTGGTGTTTGCCTTTGTTTTGACGCTGTTTGTGCCGACTGCGGCCGTGTTTGCCGAAAGCGAAAACCTGCTCATCACCGACGCGCAGGATAACGGCGGCACGCAGTCCTATTCACAGGCGCGCGCGGCGATCCCGAATTTGAGAAAAGACGGCGATCTCTGGTATTCCGCAAAGCGCCCGGATTGCGATCCTTCCGGGAGCGCGGTCGCAATTTTCCGCCTCGGTCAAGCGGCGACCGTGGAAGGCGTCAGCATCGCCTTTTATAAGGCAGACGAGCGCGAACAGAGCTTTTCCGTTGACTATTCCGTTGACGGCGAAAACTGGAACGTCGCCCTTGCCTTGACGAAATCCTCAGAACAACAATCTTACGTAGAGGGAAGCGAGGAGGCGGGCTACGCCGACGGCGTTCACCCCGCGGAAACCTTTTCTTTCCCGACGCCGGTCTATGCCAAGTTTCTGCGTGTGACGCTGACCGCGACCAAGACCGGCTTTTGGCACCTGTTTAATAACGAGTATTCCGCGTTTCATACCTTTGAGGCTTTCGGCGTGTACGACCCGAACGCCGAGCCCGATTCCGCAAACTACGATGCGATCTACGAGGCGATGGACAATATGATCCGCGGCGTTTACGATACCGTGTACTGGGACAGTCTCCAGAGCGCGTTCGAGAACGTTCCGTATGAGCTCAATTGTTTTGAACAAAGTACCGTGGACGCGGCGGCACAGGCGATTTTCAACGTGATCGACGATCCGTCCGCGCAGGTCGCCGAGGTGGAGCTTCAATATCACGCGCTCCGCGGAGCCGTTTCCGACGGCGACGAAAGCCACGGTCCCGGCGCCGCTTTGGACGATACCGACGCATTCTGCAGCGTTTCCGGCAATGAAGAATACGAACAGCCGGAAGTGATCTATTTCTTGCCTCGGGAGACCGAGCTGGATCATATCATTCTCGACTGGCACGCGCCGGACGATCGAAGTTACTGCTTTACGATCTCCGTTTCCGTGGACGACGGACACACCTGGACGACCGTGTACGACAACGTGGAGGAATCCGTTTTTGAAGGTGACAGCACCTTTGAGTATCCGCTCGATCAGGTACACGCCACGCATATTAGGTTGACGGGGATATCCAACTCCGGAAACGAGAATGCCGCGGCGGAATTCCGGCGTTTTCGTCTCTTTGGCGATCCCGTGGAGGGCGGCGTTGTTCCGACCCTTTCCTGCGACGCCGATCTGCCCGCCTTCGATCACGATTACGTCGCCGTGGTCACGCCGGTGACCTGCACCGAGCCGGGCTATACGACCTATACCTGCTCGTTTTGCGGCGATACTTACGTGGGCGATCGTCTCGACGCGCTCGGACACGATTACGTCGCGGCTGTTACGGCTCCGACCTGCACCGAACAGGGCTACACGACCTATACCTGCTCCCATTGCGGCGATTTTTACGTGACGGACTACGTTGACGCGCTCGATCATAATTATTACGTCAGTACGATCGAACCGACCTGTACGGAGCAGGGCTATACCGGGCATTTGTGTCTGCGTTGTTTCGACTATTATTTCACCGATTACGTGGATCCGCTCGATCATACCGGCGGCACGGCGACCTGCACGCATAAAGCCGTTTGCGAGCGCTGTCACGAAGAGTATGGCGAACTTGATCCCGAAAATCACGAGGATTGCACGGACCTGCCCTGGGAGAGCGACGACGTCCGGCATTGGAAAGTTTGCGGCTGCGGCGTGATCGTTTTGCTTGCGAATCACGAATACGACGGTGCAGACGCGACCGAATGCGCCCTCTGCGGGCACGCGCGTGCGGTTTCCGTTCTCTACGGCGATCTGAACGGCGACGGAACGGTGGAGCTTGCCGACCTTACGATGCTTGCCAAAGCCGTCTCCGGCTGGACGATGGACGCCGATTATCGCGCCGCCAACGCCGACTGCAACGGCGACGGGACCGTGGAGCTTGCCGACGTGGTGCTCCTGGCCAAATTCATCGCCGGTTGGAGCGTCGTTTTGGGCCCCGCGGAATAACCGCTTTGTATCGAAAACAACCCGCCCGGTGCGTTTGCGCACCGGGCGGGTTGTTTACAAAAAGATACTTGTGCTTTTTGCAAATCTTGCTATAATAGGGATTAAGGAGCAAGGATATGAAAGAAGAAATCGAAGATCGCATCCACGATACGCCGGAACAGACGCGCATGACGCCGCGGCAATGGCTCGAGAACTATTGGTATCACTATAAGTGGCCGACGCTGATCGGCGCGCTCTTTTTCTTTTTCATTCTCATTTCCTGCGTGCAGTGTATGTCGCGCGTGGATCCGGACGTATTCTTGATGTATTCCGGGCCGAAAGTATTGACCTTTGACGAGATCACCGCGCTCAAGACCTCCGTGGTGGATCTGATGGATGAGGACTACAACGGCGACGGACGCAAAAGCTGCGAGTATCTTGAAAATATCGTGATCTTCGACGGCGATTACACGGTCAAGGACGAAGCAGGGGACGACGTTACGGTGATCAGCCAGACCGAGCAGGTGCAGAACTACGTGACCCGCGTGATCGCGGGCGACGCGCAGATCTATCTGGCAAGCCCCGAAGTCTATGCGGAACTGCGCAAGCAAAACGTGCTGACGCCGCTTTCCGAGATCTACGGCGAAATGCCGGGAGCGTCCTACGATTCCGCCGCTTTCACGCTCGGCGAACTGGAGCTTGCCCGATATCCCGGCTTCTCTTCGCTCCCCGCGGACACGCTCTTATGCCTGCGCGTGCCGCGAACGCTGGTCGCCAACACGTCGCAGGCGCAGGCGGAACACGAGTGGGCAAGCGCGGTCTTCCGCAGCCTGGTCGCCGCCAAAGCCCCGCCGGAGGAGTCCTGAACGCTATTGAGAAGCCCCGCTATTTTGCGGGGCTTTTGCTTGGCGCAAACAGTTCGGAAAAATAGGTTGCGGCATCCGGATATTCCGATTGAAATCCCCGGGGCGCGGCTTTGCTTTGAAGCTGCGCTTCCAGCACCGCGATCGCGCTCGATACGGGCGCGGACGCGCGCTCTTCGCGCTCACAGCCGCACAGCGTAAGCGCGCCGAGTGCAAGCGCAAGGCAAATCAAGCGCTTCAAGCGTCCTTCTTTTTTGTACGGTTTGGAAGGGAGCGCACGATGATCACGTCCTCCCCGATCGATTCGATGAATTCCAGCGGGATGCGCACTTCTTCTTTTTTGCCGAAGGAAAGCAGACTGCCGCGTTCCGGCAGCAGCAGAGCGGACACGCTGCCCTGCGGGAATTCGAGCTCCAGATCGCACACGCGCCCGAGTTTTGCACCGTTTTGCGCGTTGATCACGTCTTTTTCACGCAATCTTGAAAAGCTTTCTTTGAGTGGTTTGAAATAGTCCATAAGTTTCCTCCCGCATCCACGATATGAAGTGAAACATACGAATATGCGTGATTGAAATCCGGGCTATGGCGTGTTATAATTAAGAAAAAAGGAGATCGATATGGCTTTTGACGCGGCATTGCTCGGTGCTTTGAGCGCCTCGTTTCGCTCCTGTCTGACCGACGGGCGGATCGAGCGCATTTTTCAATGTACCCGCGACTCGTTTTTGTTCGAGATCGCCGCGCGCGGGGAAAAGCATCGGCTCTTGATCTCCGCGGGTCCCTCCGGCGGTTATACTTATCTGACCGCGACCCATCCGCCGCATCCGGACGTGCCGCCCATGTTCTGCATGCTGTTGCGCAAGCATCTGTCCGGCGGCAGGATCAAAGAGGTGCGGCAATGCGGCTTTGAACGCGTAGTGGAATTTTCCGTGGAGTTTTCAGACGCGTTCGGCGCGCTCAAAATGCGCTATTTGTATTTGGAAGCGATGGGGCGCAACTCCAACCTGATCCTTTGCGATGAAAACCGCGTGATCCTCGGGGCGCTCAGGATCCTGGATCTTGCATCCTCGCCGGACCGGCCGCTGATCACCGGCGTGGAATACCGCCTGCCGAAGCCGAAAACCGGCGTGATCCCGTTTAATGACCTCACGGAGGAGTCGGCAAACGCGCTCGTCGATACGTTCTTGCCGGAACTGCCGCTCGAGCGCGCTTTGATGGATGCGTTTTCCGGGATCGGGCCGACGCTTGCGGCAGAGATCGCGTATCGGGTATGCAAAAACGAAAACAGCGCAAATCCCGGCGCCGATTTATCCACGCTTCCCAATGAGCTGTTGCGCGTAAAAGAGGATCTGAAAAACGGGAATTATCGCTTTTGCGCGGTCTTTTCGGGGGAGGACGGAGAGCGCCGGATCGCGGATTTTTCCTGCTTTGATCTGATCCGCTTTCCGGGGCTGGAAAAGCGCTTTTTTGAAACGCCGAGCGAGCTTTTGGATTTCGTGTTCACGTATCGCCGCGAGAGCGCGCGTCTCAAAGCGCTTTCCGAACGGTCGCGGTCGATCCTACACGCGGCGATCAAACGCTTGAAACGCAAGCTTGCCGCCCAAAACGCGGACCTGGAAGCCGCAAAGCGTATGGACGAATATAAGCTTTGCGGTGACCTCATCATGCAGAATCTGCACTCGATTCGCTTTGGCGTCGATTGCGCGGAATTGTATGACTACGAGGGCAAACCCGTGCGGATCGCGCTTGATTGCCGCCTTTCACCCTCCCATAACGCCCAGCGTTACTACGATCGTTATAAAAAGGCAAAGCGTGCGCTGACCTTGATCTCCGAACAACTCGAAGCGACCCGTGCCGAACTGGAATACGCGCAAGGCGTGTTGTCCGACCTGGACGCCGCGCGGGACGCGGCCGATCTTGCCGAGATCGCAAAAGAGGTCTCCGCCTGGAATTACGGCAAACGCTTCGCCAAAACGACCGAAAACGCGCCCAAACGCAAGGCCGATCGCTCGGGCGTGCCGAATTTTACC
>CADBPF010000073.1 GCA_902796545.1 uncultured Ruminococcus sp.
AATCCGCCGCGGGAACACTCCAAACGGTTTCCGGCGCGCCCGATCCGCCTTCTCCAAAAAGAAAAGCGGATCCTAAAAAAAGAAAGCCCCGCGCGGCGCGCGGAGCTTTCTTTTTCAGAATTGTAATGGATGCCTTACGGTCTGGGTTTGCCGCAGTTGGTGCAGAATTTGCCGGTATTCTCGGCGCCGCACTCGCATTTCCAGGGGCCGTTCGGATTGGGTTTGCCGCAGTTGGAGCAGAACTTGCCGCTGTTTTCCGCGCCGCATTCACATTTCCAGGTGTTTGCCGCATTCGCGGGAGCGGGTGCCGGGGTTTGTCCCGCCGGCTGCTGACCCATGGCGAAGAGGTTTGCCGCCTGGCCGCTCATATTCTGCGCCATATTGATGCCGGCAAAGGCCGCAAACGCGCCGCTGCCCTCGTTCTTTGCCGCGTCCTGCATGGCCTGCGCCTGCGCGCCGACCAGATGCGCCGCCGCCATATTGGGATCTCTGAGCGCCGCGTTACGCTGCAGCTCTTTGATCATCTTTTCATCGTCTTCATTGGCGGTCACGCTGGACACGCCGAAGGAAACGATGCGCAAACCGCGCAAGCCGCCCCACTTTTCGCTGAGCTCGGCGTTCATCGCGTCGGACATTTCGGTGGTATGCGCCGGAAGCGCGGAATACCGGATCCCCAATGCGGAGATGCGGGCAAAGGCGGGCTGGAGAGCGGTGAGCAGCTCGCTCTTTAACTGACCGTCGATCGAGTCGCGGCGGTAATCCGATTCCACGTTGCCGCAGACGTTGGTATAAAAGAGCATGGGATCCGCGATCTTATAGGAATACTCGCCGTGGCAGCGGATGGAGATATCCACGTCCAGATTGACGTTTTGATCCACCACGCGGAACGGCACGGGATTCGGCGTTCCGTAAAGATTGCCGGGGATCTCTTTGATATTGAAATAATACACGCGCTGATCCTTGGCGGTGTCGCCGCCGAAGGTGAAACGCTTGCCGATGGTGGCAAAGGATTTTTTGATCCCTTCGCCGAGACCGCCGTAGAAAATGCTCGGCTCGGTGGAGGTATCGTACACGAATTCACCGGGCTCCGCGCAAAGATCCACGACCTTGCCCTGCTCCACGATGATCATGCATTGACCGTCCGCCACGGCGATGATCGAACCGTTGGAAATGATATTATCGCTCGCTTTGGTATTGGAAGAACGACCGCCCACGCGCTTTTCGCCTTTTTTGGCAAGCACGTTCGCGTCTAACGCGTCACAATAGAAATATTCTCTCCATTGGTCCGCCAACACGCCGGCAAGTGCGCCGACTCCGGCTTTCAAAAGTCCCATACCCGTAAATCCTCCTTAATACTTCATTGGTATCATTATACAAAGAAACGCCTGAAAATGCAAGATGCTTAAAAACAGACCGTGGCGACAGAATGCGCTTTCACCGTGATCGAGGTCACTTCCCCGTCGCGCCGCAGATTGGCGGGCAGGTCGTGATTCGAAATATTCAAAAGCGTAAGATACGTTTTCCCGCTCGGATCCGCATAAGCGCAGGGGAACAGAAAACGGCTGTAGGTCGAGGCAGCGACGCGGTGCGCGCCCGGAGCGACAAAGTGCGCGTAATGCCAGATATACTGATAGATCGGGGTATAGTTTACCTCTTTTGCGTCCTTATCGTACAAGACGGGGGCGTAACAGCCGCCGTCTTTGGACTCGAAGATCTGTCCCGGCACCGAAACGGAGGCGGCGGTGCGGTTATGATACGGTCCGCCGGTCGCGCTCAAAAGGATGTTCCAGTCGCAGATCCCGTTGGCAAAATGGTTGAGATCTTCGCTGATCTCGCGGGCGTAACGCTCCGCCAAAGCGTGCGGATCCTCCCTGATCCCGCCGCAGAACTCGGTGCAGAGCAGCTCTTTTTTCAATTCGTCGTGCACGAGCGTGAGCGCGTCGAAATGGTCGCCGGAATACCAATGGAAGCCGACGGCGAGAACGCGGTCTTTGTGCTTGAGCTCGTCCAAAACCTTCTTTGCACGGTCATAAACGCGCTCTTTGTTGTGATCCCAGAGGATCACCTGCACGTGCCCGAGACCCGCCTGATCGAGCGCGGGGATCAGATGCTCGTCGATGAATTCGCGCTCTTCCCAGGACGCGTAGTTGCAGCTCTCCCAGGGTTGTCTGGCTTTGGGTTCGTTTTGCACGGTGAGCGCGTCGATCTTGACGCCCTCGTTTGCGTAAGCCTCGATGAACTTGACGAAATACTTTGCCCAGAGCCCGTAATACTCTTTTTTGAGCCTGCCGCCGCGGATCCGGTTGTCGTTATCCTTCATATAAGCGGGCGGCGACCAGGGGGAAATAAAGAAGAACGGCTTTTCCTTACAAAAGGCGACGACGTCTTTGAGCATCGGCAAGAGATAGCGCAGATCGCGCTCGATGGAAAAGCTCTCCAAGGTCAAATCGCCCTCGGCGACGTGGGTATAAAGATCCAGCGCGAAATCGCAGGACGCCATCGGGATGCGCACGATGCGATACTGCAAGCCGTCTTTGCCGAAATGCCGTTCGAGAAACTCGCGTTTCTGCGCGTTGGACATCAGCGAATATTCGTACGCCGCGGACTCCGTGATCGCCGCGCCGAAGCCGCGCAAGGGCTGATAGCGTACCTGATCGAAAACGTTGACGACCGCGCCTTCATTGCCGCTGTGAACGCCGGGGGTCAG
>CADBPF010000074.1 GCA_902796545.1 uncultured Ruminococcus sp.
CCCCCCATTTGCTCGAACCGCGCGAAACAAAAAGACCGAGGCGCAAGCCTCGGTCTTTTTTGATGGAGCTGGTGATGTGATTTGAACACACGACCTGCTGATTACGAATCAGCTGCACTACCACTGTGCTACACCAGCGACGGGGAATATTGTAGCACAGCGAAAAAAACTTGTCAACCGATTTTTTGAAAATGTGCGATCGCCGCCCGCTTTCGGCGCGCGTTTTTTTCAGCCGATATAGTCCCAGTAATAGATGCCGTGAGTGTACACGTTTGAAGAGCAGTAAAGCGTACATACGCCGCTTGGCCTGCACAGTACGCCGACGACCTCTTCTTTTTGGATCGTATCTCCCGGCCCGTAATAGTTTTCCAGAACGTACGCGCCTTCGGGCGAAGCGAGAAACGAAGCCAAGATCGTGTCGAGATCTTTGCCGTTTTTTGAAAGATACTCGTCCAGATCCAGTTCCCGATCGGAGGCGACGTCATAGTAATAGAAATGGCAATAGGTGTCGTATTCGCTCTCCATAAAGCCGAGTCTCAGGGTCTCACGGATTGCAAGAGCGCCGCTGGCATACGGATCACAAACGCATTCGTAGTCCAGCAGCGGCACGGCGAAATGGATCTTTTCAGGGTCTAAAACGCCGTTTTCCGCATGAGTCTTTTTTACCTGATCATAGATGTCGCGGACCGTAACAGGGCCGATTTTCCGATCCATGATCTGCGCAAGCTTCTCGTTGAGACGATCGATCGTTTCCGTTTGTTTGCCGGTGATCGTCGGAACGCGAAAGTCAAAGGCGTAATAATGCCGCGGGGCGTTTTCTTCTTTTCCGAAGGGCACGCAATAGCTTTCGTTGATCGCGTCCGTAACGGAGATCACGCTGCCGTCCGGCGCGGAGAAGCTGATCAACCGGGTCGGGAGTTTCACAATCTCGGGGGACGATTCCCGCGCGGGCGTCGATACCTGCTCCGGCTCGGGATCGGGGACGGGAGAGGGTTCGTTACCCTCGTTTGGGAGTTCCGCGGGCGTGTTCGGTTCTGCCGGCGCGGGCTGCGCGCAGCCGCAAAGAAGCGACAGGACACATAAAACGGAGCAGACGATCCAAAGGGCGTGTCGGAAGCGTGTCATAGCTTTCTCCTTATCGTTTTCGTGTGATGCGTGCGGTTTTTGGTTCAGGCGTCAAAATCCCAGGAAGCCACAAAACTGCCGAACGCGTCCCGGTAATAAAGCGTATTCGTGCGGTCCGGTCTTACCAAAACGCCGAACACTCCCTGTTCGGTCAAAGGCTTGCCGAGCCCGGCTTCCTCGTCCACGTAGAGTTTTCCGTCGTCCGAAGCGTTGAATTCTTCCAGGATCTTATTCAGCTCCAGACCGTTTGCCGCAAGATAGCCGTCAAGATCCAGCTCTTTCCCTTCCTTGACGTCGAAATAATAAAATTCGTCGTCGCCCCACGGCTCGCTATGAAAGATCGCGTAATTGTTGATCAGACGGATCGCGATGCAATTTTCGGCAAAACTCGACTCATAGTCCCAGAAAATGTAGTAACCGCAGACGTCTTTGGTGCCCGCGACCTGCCAGGCGTGTTCTTTTACGGCCCCGTAGACGGAACGGGGGCTCTGCTTTCCGTAATAGGGGCTATCCACAAATTCCAGATCCCAGGAGGCGGAAAGCTTTTTATTGAACGCCTCGATCGCGTCGCCGGTCCCGTACAGCTTCGGGCGGCGGAACTGATACCGGAAAGTGCCCAATTCGTAGCTGCCCTCTTGCACGTAAACCTCGTAGCTTTCGTTGATCGCGTCGGAGACCACGATGACCTTTGTATCCTCCGGCTTCGGTTCTTCCGACGGTTCGGGCGTATCGTTCTGCCCGGGGTTTTGCGCAGGTTCGGGGTCTTTTTCACCGCTTTGAGGCAGCTTTACCTGGACGCAGCCGCAAAGAAGCGACAGCACAAGGCATAGGGCCAGAGCAAAAATCAGCGCGTGTTTTCCGTGTTTCATGGCGTTCTCCTTTTTTATACGGCAAGGTAGGCGATGAAGGAAAGGGTCCCGGTGCGTTCGTTTGCGCCGTACAGCACGCAGTCCTCGGGCGCGCCGGTGCGATACAGGCGCACGGAGTCGTGCAGACGGACCTCCGATAAATATTCGATCGCAAACTGCTTATAGGGCAGATCGCCGTTTTTTTCGATGCAGAGATCGAAATAGGCGCAGTTATTGAGGTGGGCGTTTGCGTCGGTCTGGAAGGTGTAAACGGTGCTTAAACCCAAATCGAGCGCCTCGGGCGGGAGCTTACGGGCAAAGCGCGGCGCGTCCAGATCCACGGCAAGCTCCGGATACGAGGGGATGCTTTTCGGCAAAAGAGAGGGCGGGGCAAGCGTGCGCGAATCCACGTGAATGAGCGCCCAGCGGCTGATCGCGCATCCGGCGGGAGTGCCGTTTGGCTCGGTAAAGACGAAATCCCTGAAAAAGGTCATGGCGTGGATCTCCCGGGAAAAGGTCTTGACCCGGATTTCCTTGATCGCGGGGCTAGTAAGCGACACGCTGATCTTCGATAAGACGAAGGCAAGACCAAGCTTGCGCAGGGTCATGGCGGAAAGATCGAACGCGTCCAGGTCCTGTTCCGCGGCAAACTGCATGGCGCGCGCAAAGGCGGCGGGACGGGTGAACAGACCCGGGGAAAGATCACAGCCGGAAAAATAAAACCGTTTTTCGATCATAGACGCCTCACAAAACTTTTCTGTTTCCAGTATAGCAGAAAAAACGGAAAAAACAAGCGTACTTGCAAAGTTTCTCAAAATGGGATATACTAAACAAAACGGACGGTCGGAAAGGGAAAAAGGCGTGAAAAAACGGGCTTTTTGCGGATTGCTTGCTGCGCTTTGCGCGCTCTTTCTCTGCGCCCCTGTGATGGTGTTCGCCGCGCCGGAGGAGGGGATCGACCTTGATTTCACATCCGACGCGTCCGGCTCCGGCTGGAGCTGGAACGCCGCCCGGCGCACGCTTTCGCTTTCCTCTTTTTCGATCCGAAACGAGGATACTTACGCTTTCCGGCTGCCCCCGAACAGCACGATCCTATATTCCGGGGACTGCGCGATCACCTCGGCGCGCGCAAACGCGATCGAATCGTCCGGAATGCTCACGATCCTCTCTTCTTCCTCCGCCTCCGGCTCGCTTGAAGTTTACGGCGGAAAATACGCCGTTTTATCCGACGAGGTGATCCTCTACGGCAACGGGATCACCCTGCGCGGCGAGACCGCGGCGGTCAGCGGCAGCGCGGAGACCGAGGGCGGATACGCTCTGTGGGTCTTTTCCGGCGGCGCTTACGTGGACGCGCCGTACCGGGGAGAGCAGGCGCTCTATACGGGCAGGCTGTATCCCGTGTACGTGCAGTCCGACGCGGGCGGCGCCGTCAGTTTTTCCTACGCGAACTTCGCGCCGGGCGCCACGGTCGATCTGCGGGCGTACGCCAAAGAAGGCTATCTGTTCGGCTCCTGGACGGGCAACGCCGCGTTTTCAAACGCAAACGGCGCCTCGACTTCCTTTGTGATGCCGGATCACGCGGTACGCGTGAAAGCGAATTTTACCAGGGTTTACACGCTCTCCATCAGTAAAACCGAGGGCGGCTACGTGACGCAGGACACGCCGGGCGGCGCCTTTGAGCCGGGCACGACCGTGCTCGTTTACGCCGTGGCGAACACCGGCTATTACTTTTCGCATTGGACCTCCGATTACGGCGCGTTCCGCGATCCTTTGCAGGCGTACGCCGCCTTTACCATGCCGAATATCGACGCCACTCTCACGCCGGTCTTCGTTGCGGGCGAGTCCTACACGCTCACCGTCGGGCGCGTGGGCGAGGGCTGGACGAACGTGACGCTCGCCAACCTGCCGGAGGGCAGGCGCATCTATCTTTCCGCGGTCCCCTCGGAGGGCTACGTGTTTTCCGGCTGGCTCTCGGACGGCGGCTATTTTTCCTCCTCGGAGGAGGCGGCCTGTTATTTCACGATGCCGGGCGCGAACGCGAACGTGACCGCGGTCTTTGCGGCGACGGACGCGCTGAAAAGCACGGTCACGGTGAACGCGCGCACGGGCGGCAACGTGAATCTCACGGGCGGCAGCTTCGTGCCGGGCGTTACGGTGGAGCTTTCCGCCGCGCCGAAAACGGGTTATCGTTTCGTTTCCTGGGAAGCGGACGATGTAGAGCACTTAAAGTTTTTAGACGATCCATTTCAGCCGGACACGGTCCTGATCGTGCCGCCGGAGGATATCACGATTTACGCCCGCTTTGAGCTTTTGGATCCGGACGCCGTGACCTTTTACTGCGCCGTCGGCGCGACGGAGGGCGGCACGGTGCAAAGCGAGGGCACGGGCTATTATATCGCGGGCTACGAGCTGGATCTGACCGCGATCCCCGACGAGGGGTATTATTTCGCGGGCTGGGTCTCGGCGGTCGGCGGGAAATTCGCTTCCGCCGCGGACGAAAGCACCGTGTTCAAAACGCCGGCAAACGATACGAAGGTACTCGCGCGTTTCCGGCTGATCAGCGAAGCCAACGAGCAAAAAGAGGGCGGGATCATCGTGACCCCGACGGATCCGGACGATCTTTCGCCCGGATCCGTCGGCGCGCGTTTGCCGATCCTTGCCGCGATCGTTTTGACCGTGATCCTCTGCGTGCTTTCCGCGTGGAATCTGACTCGTTCGGGGCTTCTCGGCGATCTGCGCCGCGCCCTGCATCTGTTTTTCCTGCGCCGCCGCAGAAAACGCCTGCGGGCAAAAAGAGAAGTGTGAGGATTTTGTTAATATTGCA
>CADBPF010000075.1 GCA_902796545.1 uncultured Ruminococcus sp.
AAAAGCCCGCGGCGGAGGAAAAACCCGCCGAAGCGGAAAAAGAGGCGGGCAAGGAAGCGGCTCCGGAACGGGATCTGACCGAGGATCTGCGCCCCGAATTCAAGGAACTCGTCGAGCGCGGCAAATCAAAAGGCAAGCTTGCGGATACCGACGTGATGGAAGCGATCGAAGACGCGGATTCCGACGCGGGCGAGATCGAAAAGCTCTACGACGTGCTTGCGGCAAGCGGCATCGAGGTCTATGATTTCTCCGAGGAAAATCCGGAGCTGGAAGAGCTGGAAAACCTCGAAGAAGAGGACGTGGAGAACTACGAAACGCCCGAGGATATGGAAAAGATGCTCGCGAGCGAGGGTCTTGCCATCGAGGATCACGTCCGCTTGTACTTAAAGGAGATCGGCAAAGTCAAGCTGTTGACGAGCGAAGAGGAAAAAGAACTCGCGCGCCGCATGGCGGAGGGCGACGAGGACGCCAAACAGCAGCTCGTGGAAGCGAACTTAAGGCTGGTCGTCAGCATCGCCAAGCGTTACGTCGGCCGCGGTATGTTCTTTTTGGATCTGATCCAGGAGGGCAACCTCGGCTTGATGAAGGCGGTCGAAAAGTTCGATTATACCAAGGGCTATAAGTTTTCCACCTACGCGACCTGGTGGATCCGTCAGGCGATCACCCGCGCCATCGCGGACCAGGCGCGCACCATTCGCATCCCGGTGCACATGGTGGAAACGATCAACAAGGTCCTGCGCGTGTCGCGTCAGCTGCTGCAGGAGCTCGGTCACGAGGCGAGCGCCGAGGAGATCGCCGCCGCCATGAATATGCCGGTGGACAAAGTGCGCGAGATCCTGAAGATCGCCCAGGAGCCCGTTTCTCTGGAAACGCCGATCGGCGAGGAGGAGGACAGCCACCTCGGCGACTTCATCCCCGACGACGACGCGCCCGCCCCCGCGGAAGCGGCAAGCTACACGCTTCTGCGCGAGCAGCTCGAAGAAGTCCTGCACACGCTCGCCCCGCGTGAGGAGCACGTCTTAAAGCTGCGTTTCGGCTTTGAAGACGGCCGCACCCGCACGCTCGAGGAAGTCGGCAAGGTGTTCAATATCACCCGCGAGCGTATCCGCCAGATCGAAGCCAAGGCGCTACGGAAACTGCGCCATCCCTCCCGCGCCAAGAAGCTGCGCGATTATCTGGATTGAATCCCTTGTAAAAGCCGCTTGACAGAAGACCGAAGCGAGAGTAAAATAAAACCGTATGCTTTCCGGCGCGGCAGCGCCGATCCGACGACAGGAGATCCGGCTCATGAAAAAAAGATTGACTTGCTTATTCTTTGCGCTTTTGATGTGTCTGATGCCGTTCGTTCTTTCCGCGTGCAGCGACGAGACCGATAAGGAAACGGCGGATGAAAGCGAGCGCGACGAGATCTATCTCACCTTTTACGCGATCACCGATTCCAAGACCAACGAGGAAGGCCTCAAACGCACCCAGGAAGCGATCAACGAGGTTTTGGTGGATCGTTTCAAGACCCACCTCGTCTTGAAGCTTTACACCGCGGACGAGTATCAGGCGGCGCTCGACGAGCAGTACGCGGAATTTGAGCGCATCGACGCCGAGGAAGCGGAGCGCGCGGCGAAGATCGCAAGCGGCGAGATCGTCGAGGAGGAAAGCCCCGAGGAAGATCCGGAGGCGGAGATTGCGGAAGAAGAGGTCGAAAAGACTCCCGAGGAACTGGAAGAAGAAGCGCGCACCGGCCCGCAGATCGACATTCTGTATATCGACGGCGCCGAAAAGTATTACGATTATATCAACAAGGGCTGGCTTCTGCCGCTCGACAGCTATATCAAACTCGACTATAAGATCCTGCAGGATTATCTCTGCCAGAATCTGTTGACGAGCGCGAAGGTTTCCGGCACCGACGAGGAAGCCGCCACCTACGGGATCCCGAACAACGTCGCCGTGGCGGACGAGGGCTGGTATTACGTGTTTGATACCGCCCTTGCCGAAAAGCACGGGTTCGATCTGAACATCAACCCGCCGCAGCTTTCCGTGTTCGCGTCCTATGCCGACGAGATCGCCGCGACCGAACCCGGCGTGATCCCGGTGGCAAACCCCGCTCCCGCCAACGGCGTGGACTTCTTGGGCGATATGCCCGGTTTCCCGATCTCCGTCAACAACTCGGAATACGGTTATTTCGAGGCGCGCGGCGTCAGCCAGACCTACGGCGCGAATTCCGCTCTGCGCCGCCATTTTGAAACGATGGCGCATTTCCGTTCCTCCGGTTATTTCGCGGATCGCCCGATGACGACCTCCGATCGTTTCTTCATGGATCTGCGCGCCGGCACCTCCGAGGACGCAGCGCTTTGGGAATCGCAGGGTTATACCGTGATCACCTACCGCCGTCCCACCGCCGAGAACGCAAGGAGCTTGAGCGGTCTTTACGGGATCAGCTCCCGCACCGCGGAAGACTATGCCGACCGCGCCATGGAGATCCTCTCCTATTTCTACACCAACGCCGCGTTCCACAATCTTCTGACCTACGGCGTACAGGGCACCAACTATGAGGTGAACGAAGACGGCAGGACCGTCAGACTGATCCGCGACGATTACGTGATGGACTTTAACCGCAGCGGCAACACCATTTTAGGGTATTTCCCGGAGGGCTTTGCGGCGGATTATAAGGATCGCATGACCGCGCTCAACCGCGCCTCCAAGCTTTCCGGCTTCTCGAGCTTCTATCTTGCGCTCGACGAGGACGAGCAGGAGTGGTTCGACCAGTTTTTACAGCAAAAAGCGCGTTATCAGAGCGAGTACGAGGCGCTCTGGCACGGCGTTTCCGACTGGGAGGCGCGCTGCGACGCGCTCAACACCCAGCTCGACGCGTTGGATCTGGAAGGCTTCATCACCGACGTGTTGGCGGACAAATACAAGGAAGCGGCAAAAGAGATCCGCTCCGCGGACAAGAACAACTATCTCACCGATCAGGTCTATTATCTCGACGAACTCGAGCGGAGGATCGAAGAGGGTGAAATGATCGAGATTCCCGCAAGCGATACCGCGGATGCCGCCGCGGGTGACCTTGCAGGTCAGGATACCGGAACGGTAGAATCGTAAGTTTGATCGTATGCCCGTTTTGCGCGGCGCCGGAAAGGCGCCGCGCGTTTTTTTTCTCTTTTTTTGTGAAAAAGCGTGTGAAAACCGGAATAATCGGCAAAAAAGCGTGCGAAAACGCGCAAAAAACACGTGTAAAACGGGAGAAAAAAGCGCGAAAACGGTTCGGAAACGGCGCAAAAAAGGCGCGGAAAACGCGGACAAAATCGGGGAAAGCGGCTTGCAATTTCGCGCCCTGTATGATACAATAATTCAGAATATGGGAAACTATACGTTCGGATAAGGAGCGGCCATGGGACACTTGATCGCGATCGACGGATTGGACGGCAGCGGAAAGCACACGCAGGCTTCGCTTTTGACGCAGCGTTTCGCGGAAAACGGCGTGCCCGCCCGCCTCGTTTCCTTTCCGGTGTACGAGTCGGAATCCTCCGCGCTCGTGCGCTTGTATCTGTCGGGCGCGCTCGGCAGCGATCCCGGCGCGGTCAACGCTTACGCCGCGAGTTCCTTTTACGCGATGGACCGGATTTTAACCTTCCTCATGGACTGGAAAAAGGATTACGACGCGGGCGTGATCATCGTCGCGGACCGCTATACCACGGCAAACGCCATCCACCAGCTTGGCAAACTGCAAAAATCGGAGTACGACCGCTTCCTCGACTGGCTCGGGGAATACGAATACGATCGTCTCGGCGTGCCGAAGCCGGATCTGACGCTGTTTTTGGAAGTGCCGGTGGAACAAAGCCTCGAATTGATCGATCATCGCGGCAGAAAGACCGATATTCACGAAAACCGCGTGCATCTTGAAAACGCCTACGCCGCCGCGCAGTACGCTTCCGCGTATCTGAACTGGAACAAGATCGTCTGCACGAAAAACGGCGCGATGCTCTCCCGCGAGGAAATCGCAGACGCGATCTGGGCGCGCGTGAAAGAAGCCGGGCTGATTTTGGAAAAGGAGTAAAATATGATCTGTTTGTTTTTGGCGGACGGGTTTGAAGAGCTTGAGGCGATCGCGCCTTTGGATTTTCTGCGCCGCGCGGGCGCCGAGGTCT
>CADBPF010000076.1 GCA_902796545.1 uncultured Ruminococcus sp.
AAATCCAAACAAGCCTGGTATTATCGTTCGATCCGCGATTGCCTCACGGGAGAGCTCTCCGACACCGCGGCGTATCGGGAATACGATAGACTGGTCAATGAAATCTTCAAAGGAGTTTAAACGATGGGACTGTTACACGAAAATCAAAACGACACACTCACGATCTTTCTTGCCGGACGGATCGATTCCTCGAACGCTTCGCAGATCGAAGCCGAGATCGACGGGATCCGCCGCGAGAATCCGCACACCAACCTGGTTTTAGACGCGGAAAATCTGGAATACATCTCTTCGGCGGGTCTGCGCGTGGTTTTGCGGCTGCGCAAGGAAAACGCAACGCTCAAGATCACAAACGCGCCCGGCGAGGTCTATGACATTTTCGAGATGACCGGTTTTACCGAAATGATCCCGGTGGAAAAGGCGTATCGCAAGCTGTCCGTGGAGGGCTGCGAGGTCATCGGCCGCGGCGCAAACGGCGAGGTGTATCGCCTGGATCCCGACACGATCATCAAGGTCTATCTGAATCCGGACGCGCTGCCCGACATTCACCGCGAGCGCGAATTGGCGCGGCGCGCCTTCGTGCTCGGCGTGCCGACCGCGATCCCTTACGACGTGGTCAAAGTCGGAAACGGTTACGGCTCCGTGTTTGAGCTCTTGAATGCGAAATCCTTTGCCAAGATCCTCGCGGGAGAACCGGAAAAGATCGACGAGGTCGTGGAAATGTACGTGGATCTCTTAAAGAAGATCCACTCCACCGAGGTCCTGCCCGAAGATATGCCGGATATGAAGGCGGTCGTGCTCGACTGGGCGGATTTCTTAAAGGATTATCTGCCGCTCGACAAGTGGCAGAAGCTGCACGACCTGATCGCCGCGGTGCCGGAAAGCCACCATATGCTCCACGGCGACTACCACGTAAAGAACGTGATGCTCCAGAACGGCGAGGCGCTTCTGATCGATATGGACACGCTCGCACAGGGCGATATCGTGTTTGAATTTGCCTCGATCTTCAACGCCTATCTCGGCTTCTCCTCGCTCGACCATTCGGTCTCCATGAGCTTTTTGGGGCTCCCCCACGAACTCTGCGAGAAGGTCTTTGATCAGACCCTGCGCCGCTATTTTGATACGGACGACGAGCAAAAACTGCAGACGATCATTGATAAATCCTCGCTGATCGGCTACACGCGCTTAATGCGCCGCCTGATCCGCCGCGGCGGGCTCGAAAACGAACAAGGCAAAAAAGAGATCGACTTTTACAAATCCGAGATCCTGCGCCTGCTTGACACGGTGGATGATCTGAAACTAAAGTAACGGGCATATTAAAAACGACCGGCAAAAGCCGGTCGTTTTTTTGTTTGGGACGGTTTACTGAGTCTGCAGATATCCGGCGATGACGCGGCCGAGCGCGGCATGACCTTCGGTGTTCGGGTGCAGACCGTCTTCCGTATAAGGACACGCGCCGGGACGCGTAGCGTCAAAGCCGCCCGTTCCGGTCTGGTTCGCCGCGGGATCGAACCACGTAAACGAATAGGCGTCGATCACCGGAATGCCCAAGGAAAACGCCTTTTCGATGATCGCGTTTCTGTAATCACCCAGGGAATGGCCGTCGTCGTTCAGGTCGGTATCATAGGGCATTCGGGTTCCGTTTTTCCGGAAGCTGTTTCCATAGCGCCGCAAAGGTGTGATGAAAACAATCCCCGCCGAAGGATTTTTCGCTTGAAGCAGCTGTACGAGCTCGTCGATCGCACCGTAGAACGAGGTGTCGGAGGTATCGGAGATCGTGCCGAGAACGCTGCCGTGCGCCCAGTCGTTGGTTCCGCCGAACACGAAATAGTAATCCGCGTCGTCCGGCAAGGCGTCTGTGCGCTCGGTGAACGCCGGTTTTTCCGTGCCGGGTGCAAAATATGCGGTCTTAGAGATGCAGCCGGCGCTTAATCCGTCTGCGACGATTTCACCGAGATCCAACTGATCCGCCATAATCTGCCACCACTCGTTGCCCGCGGTCGTTCCCGCACCCATCGTGATACTGTCTCCTATGACGGCAACTTTCTTGCCGGCGTAAGGGGTAGAGGAAGCATATTTGAAGACTTTGACCGGAACCGTATAAATATTTGTACCGTCCTTGATCGTGATCCGGGCAACACCGGGGGCAAGACCCGTAACGGTACCGTCCGCGTTCACGCGCGCGACCGAGGGATGATCGCTGTACGCTTTGAGGGTACTGCCGCAGCTGATCGGAAGTGTGCTTTCTATCAGAACACGGATCGCGGTGCTGCGTCCGACGCGCAGATTCACGCCGTACGCACGTTCCACGCCGGTAACGGCGAACACGGTCTCTCCGACGGTGACGTTATCGATATAAATCGAGTTTTCCTGAACCGCCGACTGAGACGTGCCGCGCGCCCAGCAGGCGATCCCGATCGGACTTCCGGCTTGAACGGCAGCAAGCGTTTCGCTGTTGACTTCATAGGTCTGGCTCCATGCGGGCTCGGACGCGCCGCGTGCAAACGCCTTGAACGCCGCCTGTCCTCCCTGATAGATGACCTTTACGGTGTACCAAGTATTGGCGCTTGCGGAAAGCGAGATCGTTTCCAACGCGGTTCCGCCGTTTAACACCGTGATCGCGCCGGGCGTGATCTTGACGCCTAAGGTCGTCGTGTTGCGGGATAAGGCGTTGCTCGTATCAAAGGGGCGCAGTTCGATCTTGTGATACTCGCCGTCCACGGTGATATTGTTCCCGAAGTTATAATCGAAGCTGACGATGCAATCCCCGCCCTTATCGCCGGAAAGCAAGATCTTATTGGTCGGACAAGCGGAACGCTTCTGGTTGTTCGTGTAGAACTCCAGATACTTGTCGCTGCCGGAACCGGAGACCCTGAGTTCCGCATGACCGTAGGTGCCGCCGTTATCGGTATCGCGGGTGCGGTTGATCTTGCCGACGCTCAAAACGCCGTTGATCGCGGTCGCACTTGTGCCGCTTGCCGCGTAAACGCCGTTCAGGCTCAAGTCTTCAAAGTCGTATTCCTCTACGACAGGACCGGCCATACCGTATTGGCTTCCGGGAGAAACGCTGCCGTCGTAATTCGCGATCGTGGTATAGGTCCCGCCGATGAAGCCGTATTTCGTGGCGGGCGCGGAATTATCGTAAAAGACGGTAAAGATGCGGCCGTCGTCCAAGAGCACGGAAACGGGGTTCGCCACGTCTGCCACGGTCGCGGTCTTCAGGTCGTAGATCAAGACCGGATCGTATTCCATCCAATCGCCCGTTTCCAGATTGAAGAGTTTGCCGTAAACGGGACGCGCGGTGCGCTTTGCCGGACTGTTGGCAACGCTGGCAAGCGGCACGGAATAGTTGGCAAGCACAAGCTTATCCGTCAATTTGCAGAACCAGGGTTGGTTCAGAGCGTCGTTGGCTGTCGGTTCGAGCGCGTAGAATTCCCAGGTCGCGCCGCCGTCCAGCGAACGATATACCGGACCGCCTGCGGTGACGGACGGCATAATGGTGCGCACCAGCGCATACACCGTGTTTCCGTATGCGATAAGCGCAACTTCGTCGTTGGTGCCGAGCGTCGGAACGATGCGGGCGGCGTCGCACGGGTCGCCGTTTTCATCGGTCGTCCAATCCTTACAGAAGGTGAGCGTGCCGTCGCCGTTGTTATGGGCTTTGACGACCACGGTCTGCCAGATGCCGCGGGAATCACAGGTTTCCGCGCCGAAAAGCGGGAACAGCAGATCGCCGTTCGGCAGCTCCGCAATGGTTCCGTTTTTCGCCCAATTGCCCGTGGTACGGGTGGGATCGTCATAGAGGAAAGGTTCACCGTGCGAGAAATAATCGCACTCGACTTCTTTGAGTTCCGACCAGGTCTCACCGTTGTCGGTGGAAGTCATATAATACGTTCTGGTCGTCCAATAGTCGCCGTAACTGTTAGAATTGTTGTTATAGCCGGGTTTTCCGATCGGACCGCGGACCGGGGTGGTCAGGATGATCGTACCGTCGGACAGCTTCTGCAGGTTCGGGTCGCGGCTTTCGCAGTTGAAATTGCCGTTTTCCTTATCCTCGTCGGTCAGGTCGATCAAAGTGATCGGATCGGTCCAGGTGTCGCCGTTGTCATACGATTTCACAAGTTTCGTTACGCCGACAAGTTTTCCCTGGGTCTGATTATAACGCGCGTGTCCGTCGCTGTAATAGAAGGTGCATAACAGCGTGCCGTTATCCGCTTGAGTCACAGACGGGAAGAAAGGACGGTACGCGTCGGGACCGAGTTCGCTCGCCTGATAGATGATGGTAGAAGGCGTGTAAGGATCAAACCCTCCGCCCGGTTCAAAGGTGGCTTCCATCCAATAAACCTCACTTTCTGCCGCGCCGGAAGATGCCACTTCGACCGTGTAGATCGCGGTATAAGCCGTTTGCAGATCGCCGTTTATATCGGCATAGCTCAAATATCCGCGGATATACCAGGTGCCGGTCTTGGAAAACATATTCGGTTTTACAAAGCCGTAAGAGTTCTTTTCCGCCTGCGCTCTGGAAACGCCGCGCGTGACGCTGGAAACAGGGGTGTCCACCGTCAGATCGTCGGGGGTGGCTTTGCGCGTCAACAACACGCCGCTTTCAAGCAAGGTGTTGCCCTCCGGCAAATCTCGGGAAAAGGTGGCGGTCAGCGTGCCGGAAGAATCGACAAAACAGGAAACGAGCGAAACGGAAGGCGAAAACGCAAGACCGCTTTGCGAAACGGCTTCCAGGACGCAATCGTGATTCGGCATGGAAAACTGAATGCGTCTTTGCGAGGAATAATAAGAGCCGTCTAAGGTCCAATACGAGAAGCCGGTCCCCTCCGCGGAAACGCCGGCGATCGCCGCGTATCTGCGCTGATAGGTGCGCGTTCCGCCGGATTCGCGGACGGTCAGGGTGTAAAGAGTGTTCTCATCCGCACGATAACGGCTGACGAAAGTCATGGAGCCCGTGATCACGCAGCTTTCGATCGGATTTGCGGAATTCCCTTCCGCAAACCAGCCCTCAAAGGAGTAACCGGAAATCGGAGCAAGATCCGGGATCAACGCCGCCGGCACAGTCTCGCCGGACGCGACTTGAACGGTGGACAAAATCTTGCCGGTCTTGGAATCTCTGAAATAAACGGGGTACTCGGAGGCGCTTTGGCTCTCCTCTTCGGCAAAAACGGCAACCAGGTTCATTTCCGAAACGCCGAAGCGGAAATTGATCGCCGGAGCGGTCGCGAAAACCGCGTTGGTGCGGGCGTTTTTCCAATAGAGGAAACGCTCGCCCCGCGCTTCCAGATTTACGATCCCGCCTGCGGGAACGGCATAATCGCGGCTTTGCGCGCCCAGAGCCTCGTCGTTGACAAAAACGCTTCCCTCTCCTTCGATCTGAACGGTCAGGTTCGGATAGGAATCGACCGGGACAAGATAGGAGGAGGTTTCGAAATCTTCAAAGCGGTCTCTGGCAAGATAACCGCCTTCGCCGCCGGAAGCGCCGGAATTGACGACCGCCGAAGGACGATAGATCGCACTCGGGACCACGCCCGGTACATAGCGATGCTCCCAGACGCCCGTGGTGGACAAAACGCTGTCGCCGGTATAATCGATCGCGACGTTTTCAAACCGGACCAGAGAATTCACGCTGAGTCCCATGGCGGCATAGGCTTTTCCGTTGCGGTCGCCGAACTCCTGCGACGCGTACTGGCTGCCGCCGGCAACCGGATTCCAGGGGGTCGTGGTGTTGCCTTCGTTGTTGCGGTGGAAAGCGAAGATAAAGCCGTTTTCGGGAACGATTTCGTTTTCACCGACCGCCGTGGAGGAACCGGTCTGGAATACGCCGGGGATGATCTTCGTGATGCGGTAGATTCCTTTTCCGAGATAGACGCCGGTAATGCGGCACCAGGAGCCCAGGTTCATCCCGTTGACGATATAATCCGAAAGATTGTAGCCACTCTCCGTGAACAGGATCGAACCGCAGGTCCAGGCGGTCTCGATGTTGGAGCTTGAGGCTGTGGAGGCGATATACAAACGGTCTAAACCGACCATTTCCAAAGCGTTGAACGCCGCGCGCATGGAAGCGGTCAGCGCGTTCACTTCGGTCTGGGTGGCGCCTGTCGTATCAAAGGCCTCGGCGGCTGCCAAAGCGCTTTGTGCGCTTGCCCAGGAAGCGGGCGTGTAATACGCTTCATGCAGATCCTTCAACACGCCGATCCAGGCTTCGAACGCATCGGTCTCCAAAGGTACGGATTCGATAAACTGCGCCGCGGTATCGCCGCTCGGCGTGATCGCGTACGGATAAAGATCAAACTGGTCGATATACACGTCCGCGTAGCATTCGGCGTTGGACGCGGTGACCGTTTCCTGCACGCAGGCGCAGTTGATGTTGATGAAGTTGCTCGTGGCGGTCGTGCGGTACATCAGCGCCACGGTCGGAACGACGGTCGTTCCGGTCTGAGCGCAGGTCTGCGCGACGCCGTCGATATAAAAACTCGTCGTGGCGTTTTGAGTATCGAATTTGATCGTGTAGCGCGCGTATTCTTCCGGAAGATGAAAGAAGAAAGTGTAGGGGGTCGCCTGCCCCGCTGTCGCCATGGCGTTGCGGTTGCCCTGGATGATGCTGAGCGCGGCGTTGGTGCCGAGCGTTTCGTTGTCATACTTGACGAAAGTGCAAAACAGCTCGTTGTTATACTTATTGGAGTCCGCCCAGAAACGCTTGGAGGACGCAATGTTGAAGATAAAGCCGCCCTGCAGGTTCGCGATCGCGGCGCCGGTATCGGTCATATAGGCGTGATCCGTGATCTTAGGCAGGTTATCCAGCCTTGCACAAAGGTCAAAGGTCATCCCGCGCTCCACGTCGATGATCTCGGAGAAAGACTCCGTGGTGACCGCCGTGGTGTGTAAAAAGGTGTTTTCACCCTGTCCGATCAGGTGCAGCGCGCCGGGCTCCAAGGTGAGCGCGTCGCTCGGCGCCGCCGTACGGCTCTTTAAGGAGGTGACGGCGGCACCGCCGTAATTCTGGTAGCCGACGATGCTTCCGTCCATATTGACGACCGCCTTCGTGGACCAATCGGAACTCATGGCCTCAGTGTGCGGATCCTCGTAAGCAAATGCGGGAAACAGGCACGAGAAGGCCGTGACCAAACCCAAAAACAAAGCAAAAAAACGTTTCATGGCATACTCCTTATGAATGTTTTTCCTCCTTTGTATTGTATCAAAAAGCAGGTGCTTTGTAAACAAACCGGGAAGAACAAAAAACTGCCAAAGAGACATTTTTTGAGAATAATGTCCTTTTTGGCAGTTTCAAATCTCACAGCTTTTCTTTTTCGTGCTCCCGCTTTTTAAGCTGCGTCAACGTCATTCCGTAACGCTGTTTGATCAGGCGGGAAACGTGGCGCTCGGAATAGAAGGTCGCCTCCGCGATCTTTGCCACGCTCGCGTTCGGCAAATTGACCAGATTATCGATCAGGATATCCGTTTCCCGTTTATTGGCGACCGGGATCTCCTGACCGCGCAGCAATAATCCGAAAAGACGCAAAACGAGCTCGGCGGAGACCGCTTTCAATTTGCAGCGGCCCAAAAACGACCGGTACAGCGAATCCTCATACAAAAGATCGATATACGTATTGGTGGTGGCGGGATACGGGATAGGCTTCAATGCGTTTGCGTTCAAAACGGAGCTGATCAGTTCGTAAAAACGTTCCTCGCCCGTTTTGACGGCGGAAACGCCGAGTGATAAAACAGAAATCTGCGGCGTTTCTCTTTTTGCGTTGCGAACGGACATGTGCAGGGTCTTCGGCGGAATGATCAGGCATTCGCCGGCGCCAAGATCCACGCTGTGATCCTGAAACGCGTATTCATACGCGTCTTTTTTGCAGAAATGGATCTCGTAATACGCGTGGCTGTGCCAGATCGGGGCGGAAGCGCTCTCGTTTAGCCGGATATTATAAAAGGATACGACTGCGTCGTCATACTGCAAAACGACGGAATCTACGCGACTATTCACGGTATTTTCTCCTGTTTTCACTCAGTGCCGGAGTATGCGGAAGATCCTGAAAAGAGTACTCCGAAAAAGGACAACGCGCGCCTGATATCCGCGCTTCTGTCGGCCGGCGCAAGTCTTACGGTCTTCTCTTCTTCGCTCATGAAACCATCCTTTCAAAAAAACACCCGCGGCAGTTTTTGCCGCGGGTGTACGGGAAGGTCAATGCTTCGGGGTGCCGCAATTCGGGCAAAAAGCGTATTCCGGATCGTAAGCCGTGCCGCAGGAAGAACAGACGATCTGCGCCGGAGCCGCCTGCGGAGCAGGCGCTGCCTGCGCGGGCGCAGGGGCGGGAGCCGCTTGTACGGGTGCGGGCTGTGCGGGAGCGGCATAGACCGGGGCGGCGTATGCCGGAGCGGACGCCATGACCGCGCGCTGAGCGCTGCGGTATTTGAAGATCAGGCAGCCGCAGCAGACCACGAAGGCGGCGCTTGCGGCAAGCGAGAAGAACGCCAAGAATTGCAGGGTGACAAGCGAGATGATCGCGTAGATCGCAAGGCTTGCCACGGCGATGAAGCACATCACGGCGACAAAGGGCGACACGCGGTCGGAAGCGACACCGGTAAGGGCGGTGTTCTTTGCGGTGTTGACGCTCTTGATTGCCTTGGAAAGGAAGAGGATCACAAGCGTGATGGCTCCGGCAAAGATCAAAAGCGTGATCAGCATCAAGCCCGAAAACGCGACGCTTTCAAATCCGTATCCGCCATAGGAACTCGAACCTAAGAAAGCGGAGCCCATAAACATTCCGACCAGCATCACGATAAAACCGACGCCCGCCGCGATGCAGACGCAGACCAATCCGATGACGAGCGTGACCTTGATCAGCGTGAAACCCGCGGTCTTCATCGGACCCGGCTTGCGGCCGGCGGCAAACAAGAGCCAAAAACCGATCACGACGAGAACGCTCGGGGCGGATCCGACAATCGAGCCGATGATCGCGCCGATCGTCCAGGATGAATACCCGTAGCTGATCGGAAGATCCAGTCCGCGCAAAAACCGATTCAGATCGGAACCGAAGACCTGATAGAGGAAACGTTCGATCCCGCCGGAGGCGTTGAAGATCCAGGAAAACAGCATTGCGGCGGAATAGGCGATCGCCGCGATCAGGGTAAGCGGCGAGGACGCGACCTTTTTCAAAGCGGCGACTGCCGGGGTATCCGGCGTGACGGGGGCGCTATAAACGGGCGCCGCGGGCGCGGGCGCGACGGGCTGTGCCGCGGCACCGAGCGGACTGCCGCAGTTTTTGCAGAATGCCGCGCCGTCTGAATTGGCGGCTCCGCATTTCGGACAAAACATGATGTACCTCCTACTTTGTGTGTACGGCTTATTTCAAGAAGCTGAATTCTCTGACGATGGCGGGTTCTTTTGCTTTTCCGGAGCAGATCTGGAAAAACGCGATCACTTTCAGGACCAACAGGATCATGCTGCAGATCCCCGCAGCCGCCGGGACGACGATCGTCCAGATAAGGACGACGGCGCAGATCGCAAGGATCGCTTCCAGCACGGTGAATTTGAGCGCCTGGCGCACATGAAACGCCGCGTACGGCGAGCTTTTGCCGACGATCAGCGCGATGAACACGCCGATGATGCCCAAAAGATACACGAGCATGGCAATGACCTTGTTTTCCGAAATATCCTTTGCGTCAAACTCCGCGGTATGATCGTACGGATCGACCGCGGGAACGGCGGGAGCCGCCGGGGCCGCCGGCTGTTCGGGCGCCGCCGCGGGCTCGCTTGCAAAACGAGTGCCGCAAGAGGTGCAGAACGCCGCGTTGTCTTCGATCTGTGCGTTGCAGTTGGGACAAGTCTTCATAATGTTACTCTCCTATCCGGCGCGGAAAAACCCCCGCAGCCAAAAATATGTCTTGATGCGTTTATTATGTCATATTTCGACACAATCGTCAACTGTTTTTCCGCTCTTCTATCAAGGCCGCGAGCCGACCGTCCGGCTTTTCCGCCCCGGAAATCAAAAAAACCGTCGATCGGAAGATCAACGGTTTTTTAGTTTTCGGTCCAGGTAAAGCCGTGCGCGGGAAAGTGGCGCATCCCGGCGCTCGTTTCATACACGAGCCCCGCGTTTGCGGGGGCGTAGCCGGAAAGCGTGTTTTCCAGATAATACGGGAGGATCCCGTACAAGAGATCCACGCAGGTCTCGGTCTTGGAAAAAGCGACAACCGCGCCCGCTTCCTTGCGGCACAGCCCGTCTTCTATCGAGAGATAACGGGTCACGCGCGTGCCGTCCGCGTAGCGGTAGCAATAAAGCTCGTCTTCCAATTCGTCTAACGCAAACGGATGCAGCGAGCAGATCGCGGCGCCGGAAGAATACGTAAGCTTGCCCGCGTGGACCAACGCGCCGGAGCGATCATAAAACACGTCGAACGCGTATTCCGTATCGGAAACGTCGAAATTGCGGATAAACCCGTCACGCGAGGAGATCACGCCGCGGGTATAGCCCGCGCTTGTCAGATCCCTTGCGAGCAGATCCGCGATATAGGCGTTTTTGAGCCAGTAAAAATCGATAAAGCGGTCGATACCGATCTGTTTTGCGTAGGCGAGATACTCGTCGCTTACGTGCAGGCACGCGCAATGATCGGGCAAAAGCTCCAGCCGGATCTGCGTATCGTCCGACAGATAACGCAGCGTTTGCTCGATCTCCCGCGCAAGATCCGCGTTCACGGAAGGATCCCAGGTGGCGGCGTCCTCGTCGTAGGAAGAGGCAAACAGCGTTTCGTAATACGCGAAAACCGGCCCTAAATAAAGATTCCTTCCCGGGTCCGCGACCGCCCGTTCCAGGGCGGAATACAGATCCTCGGGAAGGGTAAGCGTGGTATTGACCGACTGATTCAAAGACGCGACGTTTCGGATCCCCTCGAAGGTTTCGGTCGGGTGGAACAAGCGATAGTACGAGACGGTCTTTTCGCTGTATAACGCGGTGATCGCCTTAAGCTCCGCCGTCGGAGAGATCCCGGACACGCCGAGATGATACGTGAACACGAATTCGGAAGCGCAGTTTACGTTCGTTGCGGTGGACTCGACGGTGCGATAGCCGGTCTCGGCGGAAAACAGCGTGCCGACGCCCACGGTAAAGGCGGATACGGCGATCCCGATCAGAACGAGCACCAGGATCAGCCGCACCCAGAATTTTCGCCCGGTAAGGGCTTGTTTTTCCGAGGCGTTCTGCTCTTTCATATCCGATCAGATCACGGCAAGAAGCAATAACAGTCCGAACAGCAATAAGAGCGCGGCGCGGAAACCGAGCCCGATCCACGCGCCTTTGCGCAAAGCCTTGCGATTGCGCAAATAGTTGTGTTTCCGGAAGATGCCGCCGGCGATGAGCCCCAAAATCGGCAGGAAAAACGCAAGAAAACTCAAAATGCCTTTTCCGGTATCGTGCAGGGGCGTGTCCAAAATCGGCTCGGTCGCGGTGTGATCCTCGAC
>CADBPF010000077.1 GCA_902796545.1 uncultured Ruminococcus sp.
GACTTTCTGGACTCCGTGAGCAAATAAACAGAAGTCGAAAGAGGTTCTGCCAAAAAACCGGCTTTGCAAATTGCAAAGCCGGTTTTTTGCGTTCAAAATGAGGTCACTTTCGGGATTCGGTCGGCTCATCGCCTGACAAGAGCCAAGCGGCGTTTTCATTTTTTGTTGCAGTTTTCTCTTGACAAACCAAAGTCTCGCTGGTATAATTTGTATGAAAAGTATAATTTTTCCTGCCTTTCGCACCTGAAAACCGAAACGCCAAAAGGGAAATCGCATGGAAGATCGCGCAAAAGGGCTGTACTTCGGCACGTCGAAGCTCGGCGCCAAAGGGCAGATCGTGGTCCCGAAATTCGTCCGGGATCTCTTCGGCGTCGCCCCGGGCGATCCGGTCGTGATCCTGGCGGACATAAACCGGGGGATCGCCGTTTTGCCGGCGTCCATGATGGAAGAAGTGGCGCACACGACCTTGGAGCAGACCTTCAGCGGCGGCAAGGCGAAGGCAAAACCGAAACAAGCATCGGAGAAATGAGCATGGATCACGTCATCGAGATCGAGCGTCTTTGCAAATCCTTCGGAAAAACCGAAGCGGTCCGGGATTTGAGCTTTTCCGTCGCGCAGGGCGAGCTGTTCGCTTTTTTAGGCGTCAACGGCGCGGGCAAAAGCACCACGATCCGCATCTTGTGCGGCACCCTGCAGGCGGATTCCGGAGAGGCGCGGATCTTGGGCAGGACAATGGCAAAGGATCCCGTTTCCACGCGCGCCGCTTTGGGCGTGGTGTTTCAGAGCTCGGTCCTGGATCGCGCGCTCAGCGTGCGCGAAAACTTAAAAAGCCGCGCCGCGCTCTACGGAATCCGCGGCAAAGCCTTTGCAGATCGCTTAAACGAGCTTGCTTGCTTGTTGGACTTTGTAAAATTACTCGACCGTCCGGTCGCGCGTCTTTCCGGCGGCGAGCGGCGCAGGGTGGATATCGCCCGCGCGCTGTTACACCGGCCGCAGATCCTGATTTTAGACGAGCCCACCACGGGGCTCGATCCGCAAACGCGCAAACTTTTGTGGGACGTGATCGAAACGCTGCGCGCCGAAACGGGGCTGACCGTCTTTCTGACCACGCATTATATGGAAGAAGCCGCGCGCGCCGACACGGTCGTGATCATCGACTCGGGGCGCATCGTCGCCCACGCGACGCCGCTGGAGCTGAAAAACGCCTACACGCGCGATAAGCTCTATTTATACGGCGTAAGCGAGGATGGCGTCCGCGCTTTGAACGTGCCCTTTACCGCGGAAAAGGAGGCGTTTGTCATCGAGCTGAACAGTCCCGCGGACGCGGTCAAACTCATCTGCGCGCACCCGGAACTGTTTTCGGATTTTGAACTGGAAAAGGGCAAGATGGACGACGTTTTTCTGGCGGCGACCGGGAAAGCTCTGACAAGCGAGGAGGCGTGACGATGCTCGGTTCTTTTACGGCGCGTAATATCCGCCTGTTTTTCAAAGACAAAGCCTATCTCTTCGTCGCGCTGATCACGCCGGTGATCCTGCTTGTTCTCTACGCGACCTTTTTGGGCAACGTTTACCGTGACAGCTTCCGCCTCGGCTTTCCGGAGAGCTTTCCCATTCCGGAGAGCCTGCTCAACGGATTTGCCGGCGCGCAGCTGGTCAGCTCTTTGTTGTCCGTGAGCTGCGTCACCGTCGCGTTTTGCGCGAATATGATCTCCGTGCAGGATAAGGCAAACGGCGTGCGCGACGATTTCTCCGTCACCCCCGTGAGCGGCAAAACGCTTGCCGGCGGCTATTTTCTCGCCACCTACTGCAACACGCTCATCGTCGGGCTGATCGCCTTTGCGGCGGGCTGCGCTTATCTTGCGATCGTCGGCTGGTATTTTACGCTTCAAGATCTCTTGTTGATCTTATCGGACGTGCTGCTGCTCACCCTGTTCGGCGCCTCGCTTTCGTCGCTGGTCACGCATTTTCTCTCCACCCAGGGGCAGATCTCCGCGGTCGGCACCCTGGTCAGCTCTATGTACGGCTTCATTTCCGGCGCGTATATGCCGCTTTCGCAGTTTTCGTCGGGTCTGCGCACCGCGCTCTGTTTTCTGCCGGGCACCTACGGCACCGCGCTTTTACGAACCCACGTGATGCGCGGGGTGTTCGGCGAACTGTCCGCGCTCGGCGCGCCGGAGGAGTCGATCGCCCTTACGAAGGACGCAGTCGATTGCAACCTGTATCTTTTCGATCAGAAGATCGAGCTTTGGCAGAACTACGCCGTGCTCTGCGGCGCGATTATCTTGATCTTACTTTGCTATTTCTTGCTCAATTTCCGCAAACGCGCAGGGAGGAATTAAACGATGAGATCCGTCAAAAAGCAAGCCTTATTTACGATAGCCCTTTTCCTTTTGTTTGTGGTGTTCACCGTACTTGTCAAAACGGTGGACGTGCGCGTGCTGGGTGAAACGGCGACAGACGTCGGCTTCGGCGCCCTAAACGCCGCGACGCTTTGTCCCTATCACGAGTCGTTTTATGAAATCTCGCAATACCTCGGCTATTTTGCCTTATTGCTCTGCGGCGTTTTCGCTCTTTGCGGGCTTTATCAGTGGATCCGCAAAGGCTCGATCAAGAAAGTCGATTACCGGATCCTCCTCCTCGGCGGGTTTTATTTGCTCGTGCTTGCGCTCTATTTCGGGTTTGACAAGCTCGCGCTCAACTACCGCCCGGTGATCGTTGACGCGGCAGAGGGCTTGGAAGCATCGTATCCGTCTTCCCATACGATGCTCGCCCTCTGCGTATTCGGGACCGCGATGCTTTTTTGCCGCGTCGCGTTCCCAAACAAGCGTGCCCTGCGCGCGGCGTCGATCGTCGCACTCGGCGCGCTCATGATACTCACCGTCGCAACGCGCTATCTGTCCGGCGTGCATTGGCTGACCGATATCCTGGCAAGCATCCTGCTTTCCGCGGCTCTGGTCAGTCTCTACAGCACCTGCGTGTCGTACGTCGGAGCGCGCCGGACGCGACGTAATTAAAGCCCTCTCTTTTTTCCCTAACGGAAAGCCGACGCGGTCGTTTGACCGCGCCGGCTTTCCGTTTACGGGGGGATTCAATCGTTTGCAAAGAGCGGGGTGGAAAGGTATCTGTCGCCCGTGTCGGGGAACAGCACCACGATGGTTTTTCCTTCGTTTTCGGGGCGCTTTGCCAGCGTGATGGCCGCATAGGCTGCCGCGCCGGAGGAGATTCCCACTAAAATTCCCTCGCTTGTCCCGATCTCTTTTCCGGTAGCGAACGCGTTTTCATTGGAAACGGGCAGGATCTCGTCGTAGATTTCGGTATTCAAAACCTCCGGCACAAAGCCCGCGCCGATGCCCTGGATCTTGTGCGGACCGGCGACGCCCGTGGAGAGCACTGCGCTCGTTTCCGGCTCCACGGCGACGACCTTCACGCCCGGGTTTTTGGATTTCAAGTATTCGCCCACACCCGTCACGGTGCCGCCGGTGCCGACGCCCGCGACGAAGTAATCGACTTTCCCGTCGGTATCTTCCCAGATCTCGGGACCGGTATGCTCGCGGTGAGCCGCGGGGTTTGCGGGGTTGGTGAACTGGCCGGGGATAAAGCTGTTTTCGATTTGAGCGGCAAGCTCGTTTGCCTTTGCAATCGCGCCCTTCATGCCCTTTGAGCCCTCGGTCAGCACGATTTCTGCACCGTAGGCCCGGATCAGCTGGCGGCGCTCGACCGACATCGTTTCCGGCATGGTCAGGATCAGCCGATAGCCTCTCGCCGCCGCGACGGAGGCAAGCCCGATGCCCGTGTTGCCGCTCGTCGGCTCGATGATGACGGAGCCTTTTTTCAACAGTCCCTTGGCCTCGGCGTCGTCGATCATCGCTTTGGCAATGCGGTCCTTCACGCTTCCCGCCGGGTTGAAATATTCCAGCTTTGCGACAAGCTTTGCTTTCAGACCGTGTTTTTCCTCGACGTGCGTCAATTCCAAAAGAGGCGTTTTCCCGATCAGCTGATCGGCGGAGGTGCGGATATTCGACATAGGTGTTTCCTCGCTTTCTGTGTATGTATTGAGTTTCAGTTTACCGCCGCAAGGGCGTTTTCCAGATCGGCGATGATATCGTCGATATGCTCCGTGCCGATCGATAAGCGCACGGTGCCGTCCGAAATGCCTTGTTCTTCCAGTTCTTCTTTCGAGAGCTGCGAATGGGTGGTCGTGGCGGGATGGATCACGAGCGATTTGACGTCCGCCACGTTGGCAAGCAGGGAAAAGATCTTCAAGTGATCGATAAACCGGAAGGCTTCCTCTTTGCCGCCCTTGATATCGAAGGTAAAGATCGATCCGCCGCCGTTTGGGAAGTACCGTTCATAGAGATCGTGCTGCGGGTGATCTTTGAGCATCGGGTGATTCACGCGCACTACCTTCGGGTGCGCGTTTAAGTATTCCACCACCGCGCGGGTGTTCTGCGTGTGCCGCTCGACACGCAAGGAAAGCGTTTCCACGCCCTGCAGCAGCAAAAAGGCGTTGAAGGGCGAGATCGCCGCGCCCGTATCGCGCAGAAGGATCGCGCGCACGTAAGTCACGAACGCGGCTTTTCCCGCGGCGTCGGTAAAGGAAACGCCGTGATAACTCGGGTTCGGCGAAGCAAGATTCGGATATTTTTCCGGCTGCCAGGCAAAGTTTCCGGAGTCCACGATCACGCCGCCGAGCGTCGTGCCGTGCCCGCCTAAAAACTTGGTGGCGGAATGCACGACGATATCCGCGCCGTGCTCGATCGGACGGATCAGATAGGGCGTGCCGAAGGTGTTGTCCACCACAAGCGGGATGCCGTGTTCGTGGGCAAGCGCGGCAAGCGCGTCCAGATCCGGAATATCGCTGTTCGGGTTTCCGAGCGTTTCTGCAAAGATCGCTTTCGTGTTCGGCGTGATCGCGGCTTTTACCGCGTTTAAGTCGTGAATATCCGTAAAACGCGTGCGGATCCCGTACTGCGGCAGGGTGTGCGCCAAGAGATTGTAGCTGCCGCCGTAGATCGTCTTTTGCGCCACGATCTCCTCGTTTTGCCGCGCGAGCGCCTGGATCGTGTAGGCGATCGCCGCCGCGCCGGAGGCAAGGGAAAGCGCCGCAGCGCCGCCCTCCAGAGCGGCAACGCGCTCTTCCAAAACGGCTTGCGTGGAATTGGTCAGCCTGCCGTAAATGTTGCCGGGGTCCTGCAAGCCGAAACGCGCCGCCGCGTGGGCGCTGTCGTGGAATACGTAAGAGGCGGTCTGATAGATCGGCACCGCGCGCGCGTCCGTCGCGCTGTCCGGATGCTCCTGTCCCGCGTGGAGCTGGAGCGTTTCAAATTTGAAGTCAGCCATCGGTCTGATCCTTTCTTTTTTCGGGATGTTTGTCGTAATAATCGTTGATCGCGCTTTCGATCGCTTCCTGCGCCAAGACCGAACAGTGCATCTTATAGTCGGGAAGCCCGTCGAGCGATTCCGCCACGGCTTGGTTCGTGAGCTCCATCGCTTCGCTTAAGGGCTTGCCCTTGATGAGCTCCGTTGCCATCGAACTCGAGGCGATCGCGCTCGCGCAGCCGAATGTTTCGAATTTCACGTCCGTGATCGTGTCGTCGTCGATCTTCAGATACATTCGCATGATATCCCCGCATTTCAGATTTCCGACCTCGCCCACGGCGTCCGCGTTCTCGATCACGCCGACGTTGCGCGGATTGCGGAAATGATCCATCACTTTTTCACTGTAAAGCGCCATTTTCCGTTCCTCCTTTATAGAATGAATTGCGACTTTCCCGCGCACAAGCTGCGCCAAACGGGAGAAAATCCGCGTAAATGCTCCACCACTTCTTTCACGTCCCGCGCGATCCGGTCCACGGTCTCTTCGTCCGCGTCCTCGCCGAGCGTGATCCGCAAGGATCCGTGCGCCACGTCGTGCGGTCTGCCGATCGCGAGCAGTACGTGGCTCGGATCGAGCGAGCCCGAGGTACAGGCGCTCCCGGAGGAAGCGCAGATGCCCCGGTCGTCGAGCAGGAGCAAGAGCGCCTCGCCCTCGATGCCCTCGAAGCAGAAGCTCACGTTGGAGGGCAGGCGCTTGACCGCGTCTCCGTTGAGCGCCGCGTGGGGGATCTCGGAGGCAAGGGAAGCGATCAGCCGGTCGCGCAGACGCGAGAGCTTTTGCGCGGTCTCTTCCATACGGGAAACGCTTTCCTCCAGCGCCGCCGCCATGCCCACGATCCCCGCCACGTTTTCCGTTCCCGCGCGGCGGGATCGTTCCTGCGCGCCGCCGCGGATCAGCGGCGAGGGCGAAAGCCCTTTTCCGGCAAACAGGAAACCCACGCCCTTCGGCCCGTGGAACTTGTGCGCGGAAGCGGACAGCAGGTCGATTTTGGCTTGCGTTACGTCGATCGGCAGATGTCCGACCGCCTGCACCGCGTCGGTGTGAAAGGGGATCTTGCGCTCGCGGCAGATCTCTGCGAGCTCCCGGATCGGCTGGATCGTGCCGATCTCGTTGTTTGCCGTCATCACGCTCACAAGACAGGTGTCCTCGCAAAGCGCCGCCTGCAGATCGCTTACCCGCACGATCCCGTCCGGCGCGGCGGGCAGATAGCTTACGCGAAAGCCTTCTTTTCGTAATTCCTCGATCGGGTGCAGCACGGCGTGGTGTTCGATCGAGCTTGTGACGATATGGGTTTTCCCCGCGCGCTTTCCGAGCCTTGCCGCGGTCAGGATCGCCTGATTGTCCGATTCGCTCCCGCCGGAGGTAAAGTAAATTTCTTTGGCGCTTGCCCCGATCAGCCCCGCGATCCGGCGCCGGGCGTCTTCCAGAGCCTCTTTTGCTTTTTGTCCCGCGGTATAGAGGCTCGACGGATTATAAAAACAGTCGCATAAATAGGGCGTCATCGCGTCAAACGCCGCTTTGCTTAACGGCGTCGTCGCCGCGTTGTCTGCATAGATCATATCACGTTTCCTTTCGGGTTTGGGAGCATTATACTCTTATTTACCTACTATGTCAATAGGTAAATGAGAAAAATCTCCGCGTTTTTCTTGCTTTTCCGATTTACCCTGTGATATACTATGTAAAAAGAAACGAGCGAAAGCAAAAGGAGGCATCGCGCTTGATCTCGACCAAAGGGAGATACGCGCTTCGCGTGATGATCGATCTTGCGGGACAGGATCCACATCGCCCGGTCCCGCTCAAAGAGATCGCCGAGCGCCAGCAGATCTCCAAAAAATATTTGGAGATCATCGTCAAGGACCTCGTGCGCGGCGGGCTGATCCACGGCTCGAGCGGCAAGGGCGGCGGTTATCGGCTCACCCGCGCGCCGGAAGAATACGGCGTGAGAGAGATCTTGGAGCTGGAAGAAGGCTCGCTTGCCGCGGTCGCCTGCTTAAAAGACGACGCGGCGCCCTGCCCGCGGCAGGGTGAGTGCCGGACCTTACCGCTTTGGCAGGAATACGATAAACTGGTGAAAGACTTTTTCGATTCCAAAAGGTTGAGCGATCTGCTCGATTCCCGCACTTGATCGAAAGTGTCTGAACGTAAACGAAATTACGGAGGATGGAAAATGGAGATCAAGGCAGTCAAATTCAGAAAAGACGGGTTTTATTCGCAGCCCTTTGCGTTCGGCGGCGAAGAGGGAATGGATCGATTCGATCCGAATATCCGCTATCGCGGCAGCCTGCAGAACTATCTGATCGATCTGGGAAGCGAGGTGATTTTAGTCGATACCGGGCTTCCGGCGGGCACGCCGGAGGAGCATCCGGACGAAACGAGTTTGGCTTTCACCGGCAAGGATATCTGCACTTATCTCGAAGCCCTTGCCGCGCTCGGCTATCGGCCCGAGCAGGTCACGGCGATTTTGCTCACGCACCGCCACGCGGACCATTCCGGCGAGCTTAGATCGTTTCCCAACGCGAAGATCTACGCTTGCGCCGACGAGCTTTCCGCCGACGAATTGCAGGGGCTTCCCAACCTGGTTCCGGTCACGTTCACCGACGGCGCGTATTACAATTTCCCCGCCTGTCAGAAGATCCGCGAGGGGATCTATTTGATCAAGGCAAAGGGGCACACCAACGGCAACAGTATCGTGATCGCGGAAAACGACGGGCTCTATTATATGCTTCACGGCGATATCACCTACGTGGACGAGGCGCTGTACGAAAACAAACTCTCCGTGGTGTTCGACGATCCGATCGCCGCCCGCGAGACCCTGGATCGCGTGCGCGAGTTTGTCAAAAACCATCCCACCGTCTATTGCGGCACGCATACCCCGCAGGGCTATGAGAATCTGGAAGCAAAGCGGATCGTCGATCTCGACCATCCGACCCCGACCGTTCTCGCTGAGCCGGAATTTTTGGTGAAGACTAAAAGCGGCAAATACGTATGCTCGATCTGCGGTTACGTTTACGACCCCGCCGAGCATGACAACGTGGCTTTCGAGGATCTGCCGGCGGACTGGCGCTGCCCGCGCTGCAAGCAGCCGAAAGACAAATTCAATCCGGCGTAAAAGCGCAAAAAAAGCGGGTTTCCGAAATCAAAACGGGGGCGGACAGCTTGAAACTGTCCGCCCCGTTTCAGTTTGAGTTTTGATGCGTTCAGGGTTTGAATTGCAAATTGGCAACGACCGGCAAATGATCGCTTCCCGCGGCGTTCGAGCAGACCTTGTAGGTCGTGCAGTTAAAGCCCGCGCGGCAGATCACGATATGATCGAAATCCTCGATCGGGTTATCCGAAGGATGCGAATAGCAGTTGCCGAAGCTGTTCGTTACGATATTGGTCGCCACCTGGCGCGATTCATGCAGTCTCGTGCCGGTGATCGTGTTGGTTTCGCCGTAAGCCGGACCGGTCCCGATGATATATTTGAAGATCGCGTAATTGTTCTTCATATTCATATCGCCGGTGATGATCAGGTTATCGTGCGCGGCGGGGGCGTTCTGTTCGATCGCCAACAGCCGCTGCAAAAGCACCTTTTCCTGTTTGAAGATCGTGGTGGTCGCAAGATCGAAGTGCGTGTTCAGCTGGATGAAATAGTCGTGCGTCGTCTTATTCTCCAGCACCACCCAGGTGCAGATGCGATAGTATTGCGAGTCGCTGAATTTGGATTTCACGTTCGGCGTATCGGAGAGCCAGAACGTGCCGTAGTTGTGCAGGTTGAATTTGGAGGCTTTGTAGAAGATCGGGTTGCATTCGTTTGCCTGGGTCCAGCTGGTCGTGCCGCGGTATTCGCCGCGCACGGAGTTGTATCCCTTGCCGGACATCGCGGCATTGAGCAGGGCCCAATGCAGGTTCGTCACTTCCTGCATCCCGACCACGTCCGGATTTTCGGCGGCGACCATGTTCGCGATCCCGGTGATTCCCGTGTTGGTATTTTTCATGTTATAGGTCATCACACTCAGAGATCCGGTCCCGCTTGCCGAAACAGGTGCGGCAATGGGAAAGGCCGCAAGGGCAAACATCAATACGAATACCATAGATAACAAGCGCAGATGTCTTCGTTTCATAAACGGTTCCTCCTTTTTGTTCCGATGTGTATGACGCGGGGCTTGCCCCGCTGACTTTATTATCGGGAAAAAGGGTGCGTCTGTCAATGGGAAAAGCGCACGAAAATGTCGAATGGAAATTGTCAAAAAAACCCCTTGTCAAGTCCGTTTTTTTGTGGTATAGTAAATCTATTACAGGACTTGCCGGTGTGATGGAATTGGCAGACGTGCCAGACTCAAAATCTGGTCCTGGCAACAGGGTGTGGGTTCGACTCCCACCACCGGCACCAATAAAAACGCGTGATTTGTCTATCAAATCACGCGTTTTTTTAATGAGGTCGCCCGCTCCCAAAACGCGCACGCGTAAGGCGCCAAAACCGCAGCAGGTTACCGTACCGCAAGGTATAACGTCACTTGCGCCCGCTGATTTGCATATTTCCGGAACCCATGTTATAGTAAAAATAAGGAAGAGTTCTCTGTACAGTAATCAAGATCATTCTCAGCAAGCAGATAATGATCTCTTAAAC
>CADBPF010000078.1 GCA_902796545.1 uncultured Ruminococcus sp.
AAGAATCAAACTGGTTGCTACAGATGGGGCGACGAATTATAAGCGAGCGTGTATTGACGCCATGGACGACGAGACTTTTGGTAAGTGGATGGAGTATCACTTCACGATCTGTGAACGGCAGGATCTGATTGGAGCGTCTCACCATACACTGGACATACTCCAAAAAGATTGACAAATTCCCGTTTATCGAGATCAGAAAATATAAAAAAGGGCTTTTGTCGATCGACAAAAGCGCTTTTTTCGTTCTTTTCCGAAACGGGCGCCTTCCCCCTACGGTCGCAGGGCGTGGTAGAGCCACAGCACGCTGTAGCGTTCCTTGAGGTCCATGGCGCAGCGGATCGCGTCTTTTCGTTTTTCTTCGGAATAAAGCTCCTCAAACGCGCGCATTTCGAGTCCGACGCGGGCAAGGCAGTCCTCGAGTTCCCGCGCAGACGGCGTTTCTTGTAAGATCCCGCGGATCCGGGGCCATTTGGCGCGGTATTCCGGCACCCGATCCCGATCGTGCCATCCGAGCCGTTTTTGCAGCGCGATCACGCCGTTTGCGGCGCGTCCGTACACGCGGCGGATCTCGCGCTCCCACGCCGCCGGATCAAACGGGTCCGGTCCGAACTCTGGCGTGTGCGCCAACAATTCCTCGCGCAGAGTCTGCGTGACGACCGTGGAATAGGCAACGTCGATCCCGTGCGGGAAATAGGGCTCGCCGCGGTCCAGCCCCACGATCTCGAAAAAATGTGAAAGATGATGCTCGCTGCCGGACGCGGGGCGCGAGGAGCCGACGTACGCCATAAAAACGCCCGCGTCGATCAGGGCGCGCATCAGCTCGGCGATCGCTTCCCCGTCGCGTTTCAGAAGCTTTGCGCCGAGGTCTTGGACGCGCTTTACGCGATCCGCCATCTCGTCGCAGACGGCCTTGCAATAGTATTCGCCGTTGACAAACGCCGAAAGCTTCCAGTCGTTCAAACAGGAAAACTTCCCGAGGATATCGCCGTAGCCCGCGCGGATCAGATTCATCGGCGCTTCCCTTAACAGATCCGTATCCGCAAAGATCGCTTCCGGGACCCGTGCGGGACAGGTGATCTTCATTCCGCCCGCGATCAACGCCGCGCCGGAGGATGCGTATCCGTCCATGGACGGCGCGGTCGCGACGACGGCATACGGCAGGCGCTTCCGGAACGCAACGAATTTGCACAGATCCTGGATCACGCCGGAGCCGACGGCAAGCAAGAGATCCGCCCCGGGCGGGATCGCGTTTTCCAGTTCGTTTACCGCGCGCTCGTCCGGAACCAGCACGCCCGGCCGCTGAAAAACGAGCGTGTTCGCGACCTTGCCTTCGATCTGCCGGCGGACCCGGGCGCCGCAGACCGCGTCGGTGTTCTGATCCGCAACGACGACGATCCGGCGGTATGCCGCCGCATAATCCGCAAGCCGCGCGATCGCGCCTTTTTGCACGATCACGGTTTGGATCCCGCAGGTATGGATTTTTCCGCAGGAACAGATCTTGCCCTCAACGATCATTTTTCAATCTCTCCAGCAAATCCGCGCCGCTTTCCAGCACAAGATCCGGTCGGATCTCGCTGTGCTCCGCCTCCTTACGCGTGACGGCGCCCGACAAAACGAGGATCGTGCGGGCGTGCGCGCGGATCCCGCTCAACACGTCGGTGTTCAGCCGGTCGCCGACCACCGCCGTTTCCTCCGGCGTGACGCCGAGCGCGCGCATCCCCATTTCCACCATCAAAGGATTCGGCTTCCCGATCACGACGGGCAAGCGTTTCGTCGCGCGTTCAAACAATTCGATCAGACTGCCGCAATCCGGCATATAGCCGTATTCCGTCGGACAGATCAGGTCGGGATGTGTGGCGATATAAGGCAGATCGGGGCGCGTGGACAAGAGCATACAGACGTCGTCCAACTTCTGAAAGGTAAGCTCCGTGTCGGTGGTGATCACCACGGCGTCGCACAAGCGCGGGTCCCGCGGCACGGCAAAGCCCGCGTTTTCCAGATCCCGCCGCACGGACTTTGTGCCGCAAAGATAGATCCGCGCGTGCGGGTGATGCTCTTTCAGATAGGCGATCGTCGCCGTTGCCGAGGTGATGAGCTCCTCCGGCGCGGCGGGGACGCCGAGACGCTCGAGTTTTGCCACGTATTCCCCGACGCCTTTGGAGGAATTGTTCGTCAGATACCGGTAGTCCCTGCCGCTTGCGCGGATGACCTGAAGCAGCTCTTTGGTAAAGCCGAACAGGCGCTCTCCCAAATAAAGCGTGCCGTCCATATCGAACAAAAACAGCCGGATGCGTTTCAGATCCACCGCAAAAGACCCCTTTCCGAACAAAACCCGATTTTCCCGTTTGATCGGGACTTATTCTATCAACCGCAATCAAAAAAGTCAAGCGCCGCACTTGCTTCCGAATTGATATGACCGGCAGGTGCTTTGACGAATACGGGGGATAAACGGATCGCGGGGCGATCGGCGGCGAAAAACAGAAAACCTTTGCACTTTTCGGAAAACTGTGTTAAGATCGACGGGAAGTATTTCTTTTTGAGGAGGACCGTTTCGTCTTATGGCAACGACAGAAGGCAAAAAAGAACTCCTGCGCACGATCAAATTCACGCTGTTTTCCATTTCCGCCGGCGTCATCCAGTTTTTGACGTTCACGCTCTTAAACGAGCTTGCGCATCTGGATTACTGGGTCTCGTATCTGATCGCGCTTGTTTTATCGGTCTTATGGAATTTCACGATCAACCGCAAGGTGACCTTCCACTCGGCAAACAACGTTCCGATCGCGATGCTGAAAGTCGCCTGCTATTACGCGGTCTTCACGCCCCTTTCCACGCTCTGGACCGACTATCTGACCAAGACCGCTTTGTGGAACGAATACGTGGTCTTGATCCTGACCATGCTTGTCAACTTCATAACCGAGTATCTTTTCTGGCGCTTCGTCGTTTTCGGCAAGTCGATCGACACGGCGCAGAAAAAGCAAAAAGGACCCGAGAAGACGGCGTAAACGCTTTCGTTTCCCGGATCGGACGCCGATCAAAACGCCCGCGGAACGCGGGCGTTTTTTTTGCGCCGCTTCAGCATATTATCCGCGCACGTTTCATAGCATACGGGCATGGAAAACACACGTTTGGGACTGACTTTCGCCGAGGTCGCGCAGTCGCGCGAAACGCACGGGGAAAACCGCTTCACCGAGCGCAAACGGGAAAGCGTTTTCAAAACCTTTTTGCGCGCCTTCTGCGATCCGATGATCGTGATCCTGCTCGTCGCCCTTGCCGTCGATCTCTTTTTTGCCCTGCGCAGCGGCGAATGGTGGGAGCCCTGCGGGATCGCCGCCGCGGTGCTGATCTCGGTCGGCATCTCCACCCTTTCCGAATCCAAAAGCTCACGCGCCTTCGAGCGGCTGCGCGCGGAAGCGGATCAGGCGCGCTGCAGGGTGCGGCGCGACGGGAAAGTGCTGGAGCTTGCCGCAAGTAAGCTCGTGGTCGGGGATCTCGTGCTGCTTTGCGCGGGCGACCGGCTGTGCGCGGACGGAAAGCTCGTGTTCGGCTCCCTTTCGGCGGATCAGAGCGCGCTCAACGGCGAAAGCGGAAAAGCGCATAAATATCCCGCCCCGTATCAGCGCGATCTGTCTTGCCCCGCCGCGCTCTTTTCGGGCAGCTTCGTATCCGGCGGCGAGGGCGAAATGGAGGTGCTGCAAGTCGGTGATCAGACCATGTACGGCGCCCTTGCCCTCTCCTTGCAGGAAAAGGTCCGCGGCAAAAGCCCCCTGCAGGGGAAGCTGGCGCGGCTTGCCAAAGCCATCGCGCTGTTCGGGTACGCCGCCGCGCTTCTGATCGCGCTTGCGGATCTGACCTTTTCCCTGCTCGAGCCGGGGCTCGGGCTGATCGGCGGGATCCGTTTCTTTTGTTCCCGTCCGCAGCTTGCGGCGCAGGCGCTTCTGCACGCCGTGACGCTCGGCGTGACGGTGATCGTGGTCGCCGTGCCGGAGGGACTTCCCATGATGATCACGGTCGTCTTGTCCCGCCAGATGCGCCGCCTGCTCGAACAAGGCGTGCTCGTGCGCAAGTTAAGCGGCATCGAGACCTGCGGCGCGATGGATCTTTTGTTCTGCGACAAGACCGGCACGCTGACAGAAGGCCGCCACGCCGTGACCGCGGTGCTCGGCGCGGACGCGCAAACCGCCGTGCGCTTGCAAAACGAAGAGCGCCTTGCCATGCATATCTACTGCAACAATCAAGCCTATCTGACAAAGGGGCGCGTTTTCGGCTCCAACGCCACGGATCGCGCGCTGCTCGAATCCGCTTTTTCGGCGGGGATACGCGACCCGCAGATTCCCGTGACGCGCCGGATCCCCTTTGACAGCACGCAGAAATATGCGGCGGCAGAAGCGGGCGGCGAAGCGCTCATCAAGGGCGCGCCGGAGCGCGTATTGGCGTTCTGCGCGATCCCGGAGGCGCAAAAGAGGCTCTTGCTGTCCCGGCTCTCCGCTCTCTCCGGCGGAGCGCGCGCGCTCGCCTTCGCCGCCTGCCGGAAAAGCCTTTCCGACGCGCTTGAAAACCGCGCGTTCCTGCCGGAATACTTCGTTTTGCTCTCCGATCCGATCCGCGCCGAAACGCCCGCGACCGTCCGCACCCTGCAAGAGGCGGGCGTGCAGGTCGTGCTGCTCACGGGCGACGCGAAGGAAACGGCGCTTGCCGTTGCGAAAACCGCGGGGATCTTACAAAGAAAAGAAGATCGCGTTCTCTCCGGACGCGAGATCCGGGCGCTGGACGATCAAAAGCTTGCCGCGCTCTTATCCGATCTGCGCGTCGTCTATCGCTGCGAGCCGGGCGACAAAAGCCGTCTTGCCCGGCTGGCGCGCAAAACGGGGCGCGTCTGCGGCATGACCGGCGACGGCGTGAACGACGCGCCGGCGCTCAAGCTCTCAAACGTCGGCTTTTCCATGGGGAGCGGCACGAGCCTTGCCAAAGACGCGTCCGGGATCGTGCTTTTACACGACAAGCTCTCCGCGATCCCCGCCGCCGTGCTCTACGGGCGCACGGTCTATCGTTCGATCCGGAAGTTTCTGATCTTTCAGCTTTCGATGAACTTCTGCGCCGTGCTGATTTCGTTTCTCGGCCCCGCGTTTCTTGATTGCGAGTCGCCGATCACCGTTTTGCAGATGCTCTGGGTCAATCTCATTATGGACACGCTCGCCTCCCTTGCCTTTGCGGGAGAAGCGCCGGCGCCCTCGGATTTAAGAAAAAAGCCGGTCAAAACAAGCGCGCCGATCGTCGATCCCGGCAGCTTTGGGCGCATCCTGTTCGGCACGCTCGTTTCCGTGGGGCTGTGCGCAGCATTTTTGACGTTTACCGCCGTGCGCGCCTTTTACGGCCCAAGCGAGACCGCCTTTCTGTCCGGCTTTTTCGTGCTGTTCATCTTCTGCGGGGTCTTCAACGCCTACAACGTGCGCTCCGATTCCCTTGTGCTTTGGCACCGGCTTTCGGCAAACCGCACATTTATCCGGATCACGGCGCTGATCGCGCTCATCCAGATCGGGCTCGTGTATTTCGGCGGCGCGCTGTTTCGCTGCGTTCCGCTTTCCTTTTCCCGCCTGATCTTCCCGATTTTGTGCGCGTCTCTGATCTTGCCCGCCGATCTTTTGCGCAAAAGCCTTGCCCGCCGCCGAATCCCCGAAACTTGACAAAAAGCGCGCGTTCTGCTATCATTATTTTGACGAAAAATGAATCTTAAACGGGTTCGGCGCGGTCCGCCGCAAGGGCAGCGCGGCCGGACGGAAGGACAAAAAATGCAGGATCATATCATTCTCAATCTCATCCAGATGCTCGGCGGGCTCGCGCTGTTCCTGTTCGGGATGCACCAAATGAGTTCCACCTTGGAGCGTGCCAGCGGCTCCCGGCTTTCCTCGGTTTTGGAAAAATTGACGCACAACGCGTTCTCTTGCGTGTTGTGCGGTCTTTTTGTTACGGCGATCATGCAGTCCTCCGGCGCGACGACGGTCGCGGTCGTGGGGCTCGTGAACGCGGGCATTTTGCCCTTGTCAAGCGCGATCTACGTGATCATGGGCGCAAACATCGGCACCACGATCACCCCGTGGATCTTATCGCTTTCCGGCATCGAGAGCGGCAACGTGGTTTTGTCGCTGTTCAAAAACGAATACCTCGGCCCGATCCTTGCGATCGCTGGGGTGTTTATCCTGTTATATTCCAAAAAACAGAAGCGCAAAACGCTCGGCAACGCGCTGATCGGCATCGGGATGCTCTTCATCGGGCTCGGGCTGATGGCGCAGGCGATGAAGCCGATCGCGGCGCTTCCGGGATTTGCCGAAGTTCTGACGGTCTTCAATAACCCGCTGTTCGGCGTGCTCATCGGCGCGCTCGTCACGGCGCTGATCGCCTCCAGCGCGGCAAGCGTCGGTATTTTGCAGACTCTCGCCGCGTCCGGGAGCATCACGATCGGGATGGCGCTGCCGATCGTGCTCGGTCAGAATATCGGCACCTGCGTTAATTCGCTGATCGCGGGCGTGGGCGCCAACCGCAACGCAAAGCGCGCGGGCTTCTTCCACCTTTTGTTCAACCTCTTCGGCACGGCGCTCTTTTTGATCGCGTTTTTCCTCCTGCGCGCACTCCTGCCCGCCGCGGCGCAGCTGTTCGATATCAAAGCCGATTCCGTTTCGATCGCGCTGATCCACACGATCTTCAACGTGGTTTCCACGATCATCCTGCTGCCCTTTGCCAAGCTGCTCGTCAAGCTCTCCGAGCGCGTCGTGCGCGATAAAAAGGCGCCGGAGGACGAATCCTGCGACCGTCTGGACGACCGCTTTTTGAATAACCCTGCGTACGCGCTCGTGCAGGTCAACACGACCATGGCGGATATGGCGACGCTTTCCTGCGAGAATCTCAAGCTTTCCTTAAAGCTTCTGACCGACTATTCCGACGAGATCTATGAAACGGTCGAAGCGAGAGAAAACGCGGTTGACCGGATCGAAGACCGCGTCGGCGCATACGCCGTGAAGCTCAACGATCAGCCCCTCTCCCCCGACGAGAGCAAGACCGTGTCCAAGATCTTACACGCGGTCAACGACTTTGAGCGCATCTGCGATCACTCGATCAATATCGCGCAGATCGCAAGACAGGCGCATGAGGAAAAGGTCGTCTTTTCCAACAGCGCGCGGGACGATCTGGATCTCTTGTCCCGGGCGATCAACGAGATTTTAGACATCACGCTCGCCGCGTTTTTGCAAAACGATCTGGTTTCGGCGCGGCGCGTGGAGCCCCTGGAGCAGGTGATCGACGAAATGGAAAACGAATTGCGCGACCGGCACGTGGAACGCTTGAAGGCCGGTCAATGCGCGATCGGAAACGGCATCTTGTTTTTGGACTTTCTGGGCAACGCCGAGCGCGTTGCCGACCACTGCTCCAACATTGCCATCGTGCTGACCGAGCTAGAAGAGAGCCGTCTGGACAGCCACGAATACGCCAAAGAGCTGCATGAAGGCTCCGACGCCGCCTACAGCGCGGCAAGCAAGGAGTTTACCGAAACGTATCTTGCTCCGTTACAGAAAAACTGACCGCTCTCACCCCGCAGCCGGGACAGGAAAGGAACTATCGTTTTGAAAATTGCCGTGATCTGCGACGTGCTCGGAAAAGAAAACAACGGGACCACGATCGCCGCGTGTAATCTGATCCGAAGTATAAAAGCCAAGGGCCACACGGTGCGCGTGGTTTGTCCGGACGTTTCCCGCTCGGGCGAGGAGGGCTTTTATATCGTTCCGCGTTACAACTTCGGCGTTTTCAACGGCTATCTCGAGAAAAACGGCGTCGTGCCCGCAAAGGTCGATGAGGCGATCCTGGAAGAAGCCGTGCGCGACGTGGACGTGATCCACGTGATGGTCCCCTTTTCGCTCGGGAAAGCCGCGGCGATCTACGCGCACACGCACGGGATTCCTTTGACCGCGGGCTTCCATTGCCAGGCGGAAAACGTGACGAGCCATATCTTCATGAAAAACGTCGCCCCGGTCAACCGCCTGACTTATCGGATCCTATATAAGCGCCTGTATCAATACTGCGACTGCATCCATTACCCGAGCGAATTTATCCGCCGCACCTTTGAAGGCGTGGTCGGCAAGACCAACGCTTACGTGATCTCAAACGGCGTGAACCGCGCGTTTTCGCCGCGTCCGCCCCGCCGTCCGACGGGTCTCGGCGGCACCTACAAGATCCTGTTCACCGGGCGTTACAGTCCGGAAAAGTCGCATCCCGTGCTGATTGACGCGGTCGCGCTGTCCCGCCACAAGGGCGAGATCCAGCTCGTGTTCGCCGGCTCCGGTCCGAAAAAAGACGCGCTTGTCAAACAGGCAAAGCGCCGCGGGATCCGGATGCCCGTTTTCGCGTTCTACGACCGGGAAACGCTCATCGACGTATTAAACGACGCGGATCTGTACGTGCATCCCGCCGAGATCGAGATCGAAGCGATCGCGTGTCTGGAAGCGATCGCCTGCGGGAAAGTGCCGCTGATCGCCGATTCGCCCCGCAGCGCCACCCGCTATTTTGCTTTGAGTGATAAAAACCTCTTTACCTGCAACGACCCGCACGATCTCGCCCGCAAGATCGACTTCTGGCTCGATCATCCTAAAGAACGCGAAGCCTGCTCGAAACAATACCTCGGCTATTCCAAGCAGTTCGATTTCGATCTCTGCATGGATCGCATGGAACAAATGCTGTGCGACGCCGTGGAGATGCACCGCCATGAAGCCCGATAAGATCTTCTATTACTCCGATCCCTTAAACGACGATTTTTCGCCAAACGAGATCAAAACCGAGTTCGTCGGGCGGGATTTCAAATACCTGCGCCGCTCGATTTTGTGGAACGGCTGCGCGCGTTTCCTCTATTACGGGATCGCTTTGCCGATCGTGTATCTCATTTCCAAGCTCTATCTCGGCGTGAAATTCGAGAATCGCAAGGTATTGAAAAAAGTCCGGAAGAAGGGCGTGTTCCTCTACGGCAACCACACCCGCTCGCTCGACGCGTTTTTGCCCCCGCTCGCCGCGTTTCCGCGCCGCGCCTTTATCATTGCCAATCCCGACGCGGTCTCGATCCCCTTTTTGCGCGGGATCGTGCAGATGCTCGGCGCGATCCCTGTTCCGAGCGAGGCGCACGCGCTCAAAAGCTTCCGCGCCGCCTTATGCGCGCACCATCGGAAACGCGACCTGATCGCGATCTATCCGGAAGCGCATATCTGGCCCTTTTACACGGGCATCCGCCCCTTTTCCGACGTGTCTTTTTCCTATCCCGTGCAGGAAAACGCGCCCGTCGTCTGTATGGTCACGACCTATCGGCGCCGCCGCGGTCTGTTTTGCTTTTGCAAAAAGCCGGGCATGACGATCACCTTTTCCGAGCCGATGGAGCCGAATGCTTCCCTCTCCCCGCGAGAAGCGCGCAAAGATCTGCGCGATCGGGCGCATGAGTTTATGCTTTTCGTTTCGCAAACGAAAGAAAACGTGGAATACGTTCGTTACGTGTACCAACCCAAAGAAGAAGAAGAAGAGGAAACAGAAAGAATCGGATAGAAAATGAAGCTATTGTCCAACCGCACGCAGAGGTGCGCCTTCACGATCGTGATTTGTCTGGTATTCTGCTTTCTTTGTTTATTTGCCTGCGTACAGGAAATCGAGCGTTACTATAACAGCGAGGAGAGTCTGATCGCCACCTCCTATTCGCCGGAAAAGACCTATCTTTTGACCGCGTATCGCGTAGATACGAACGCCACGGTCGATTTCTCGGTCAAGGTCTATGCCGCAAAGAATTGGGAAAGGAAGCTGATCTACAACGCCTATCACGAATCCGAGGTCCGGATCGAATGGATCGAAGAGGACGTGGTTTCGATCAACGGCAGGATCCTGGATCTGTCCCGGAACCAGACTTACGACTGGAGACTTGACCGGGACTGAAAACCAAAAATCATAAGCCCCTGCTTTTCCATACGGAAAGCAGGGGCTTTGGGCTTTTGGATCCGGTTTTCGCTTCTTTTCGTTTTCACAAGGGAGACGAAAACTCAAACAATTACGCTTCAAAAAACGCTTTGGCTGCCTCAAACATGGCGTACACGTCGAGCTTCGAGACGATCTCGAACGGCGCGTGCATGGAGAGCACGGGGACGCCCGCGTCGAGCACGCCGACGTTTAATTTCGCGACGAACTTGGCAAGCGTGCCGCCGCCGCCGTTATCGACCCGCCCAAGCTCCGCTGTCTGCCAGAAGACCTTTTTATCGTTTAAGATCTTTCTGAATTCCGTGACGACCTCGGCGGGCGCGTCGGAGGTGGAATACTTGCCGCCGTGACCGGTATATTTGCACACGGCGACGCCGCAGTTCAGAAACGCGGCGTTTCTCTTCTCGAACGCCTCGGGATAGGTCGGATCGAAGCAGCCGGCAACGTCCGCCGACAGGCAGAGACTATTTGCGAGCATCTTGCGCACGTTGACCTTTTGCGCTCCGGCAAGCTCGCAGAGAAAATCGTAAAGATAATTCGCGCTGAGCCCCGTGACGCCGTCCGAGCCGATCTCTTCCTTATCGGCAAAGACGAGGACGGTGCTTTTCTTGGATTTCGCTTCCAGCATACCGCGCAGCGAGGGATACGCGCAGACCTTATCGTCGTGCCCGTAGGCGCCGATCATACTGGAATCAAAGCCGATATGACGCGCCTTTCCCGCGGGGACGAGCGTCAGCTCCGCGCTGATCAGATCCTCGGCGCACACGCCGTAAGTCTTTTCCAGATATGAAAGCACCGCTTCCGCGATCGGATCCTTTTCCCGGTCCTTTTCGGGGATCGAGGCGATCACGCAGTTGAGCATCTCGCCCTTGAACCCGTCGTCGAGCGTTTGCTTTTCGCGGTAGTGATCCAGATGCGGCAAGAGATCGGAGATGCAGAACACGGGATCCGCGTCGTTTTCCCCGATACAGACCTCCACTTTTTCGCCGTTTGCTTTGCAGATCACGCCGTGCAGCGCAAGCGGGATCGTGGGCCATTGATACTTTTTCAGCCCGCCGTAATAATGCGTGCGGAAAAACGCCATGCCCGCGTCCTCGTATAAGGGATTGGGCTTCAAGTCGATGCGCGGCGAGTCGATATGCGCGCAGGCGATCTGCACGCCGAGATCCAGATCCCCGCAGAGATTTGCCGCGAGGATCGCGTGATTGCGGTTGATATAATAGATCTTATCGCCCGTTTTCAACGGGTCGCCGAAGGTATAGGCGCGATAGCCCGCCTTTTTTAAGATCGCCTCGGTCTCTTTGACCGCGTCGCGCTCGGTTTTGGCGCGGTCAAGGAAAGCCATATACTCGTCGGCAAAGGCGAACGCTTTCTTGCGGTACGCCGCGCTTGCCTCTTTGGCGGCGTTTTTCGGTGCGTAAAGACGGCTTTGTTCAGTTTGCTTCATAACGTGTCCACTCCTTTTGATCTCCGTACAGGGATTGATATTTTTGCGCCGCGCTCCGCACGCGGTCAACGTAAGCGCGCGTTTCTTCAAACGGAATCACGGAAAGCTTCCCGCCCGGCGCGTAGTCCGGGTTTTTCAGCCATTCCAGCACTCTGCCGTAACCCGCGTTATAGGCGGCAAGATAGGCGGTTTCGTCGGTAAAGCGCGCTTTGAGCTGCGAGAGATACAAACACCCGTAGCGCACGCTGACCTCCGGTTTTTTCAACTGCTCCTCGTCCGGCTCCTCGCCCGTGATGGCGCACAGCTCGCGATAGGTTTCCGGCAGCATCTGCATCAGCCCCACCGCGCCGGCGTTTGACGCGGCGGACGCGTTGAAATCGCTTTCCGTTTTGATCACGCCGTACACGAGCGCCTCCGGCAGTTCGTATTCCCGCGCGTATTTTTCCACGTAGGATTCGTATTTGAGCGGATAGAGGAATTTTTGCTCGATCAGCCCGTAAAGCTGATAGCCCGCGTACACGAGCGCCGCGATCACCAAAAGCCAGACGAGGATCTTCAACGCTTTAATCAAGATCTTCATGGCATACCTCCGTTCGGACGGTCCGGATCAGATCCTCCGCAAGCTCCGACAAGGCGGATAAATCACCGTCGTTTTCCAAAATCAGTTCGCAATGCGCTCTCAAAAACGCTTCCGTTTGCTGACGCGCAAGCCGCTCCCGCGCCGCGGTTTTCGACAGACGGTCACGCGCGACGATGCGCTCTTCGGACGACTTGGAAACGAGCCCCACGCGGTAATCGCACGCTTGGTCCAGCCCGCTTTCAAAGAGCGTGGGCGCTTCTACGACCACAAAGGGCTCTGCTTGATATTCTTTCAGTTTATTTTTCAGCGCTTCCAAAACGTATCGATGCGTGATCCGGTTCAAAAGCGCGGTCTTTTCCGGATCGGCAAAGGCGATCCGCGCGGTGCGCCGGCGGTCCAAAGAGCCGTCGGGAAGCAGGATCCCGCGTCCGAACGCCGCAGCAAGCTCGGCGACGCACGCCGAGCCTTTTTTCTGCACGCTTTTCGTGATCTCATCGCAGTCGATACAGACCACGCCGCGTTTCACAAGCTCCGCGCACAGCGCGCTTTTGCCGCTGCCGCTTTGCCCGCAAAGTCCGATCAGTTTCACTTTTTCACACCTTTTTCACACAAAACTCGCAGGCGCGCAAAAGCCGGTTGCGCACCGCGATATTCACGCCGACGTTCTCCGGCAGGCGCGTGTAGATCTGCCGCAGGAAAGGCTTTTGATCAAACGCGCGCAGACAGTCGAACAGATTGCGCGCCAGCTCCTCCGGATCCGTCCTCGAGCCGAGCGCGATCGCGTTTTCGCGCTCTCCGAGCACCTCGAGATCCTCCCGATAGCACAGCACGCCGCAAAAGCGATCCAGCGCCTCGGAAAAAAACGACAAGATCCTGCTTTCCTCGCCGCAAAGCGCGCACATGGGCGCTTTGGGCGCGTAATGCCGGTATTTCATACCCGGGCTTGCCACGCGGCTGTGATCCTCCACGGGCGCGACGACGCCGGGATCCAGCTCCACGCGCTTGCCCGTTGCGGCACCCAGATCCTCCGGCGTGACGACGCCGGGGCGCAGGACGCGGATCATATCGCTTGTGACCGAAATCACCGTGCTTTCCACGCCGCGGTCGCAATTCCCGCCGTCGAGGATCGCGGCGATGATCCCGTCCAGATCCTCTTTGACGTGGCGCGCCGCCGTCGGACTCGGGCGGTGCGAGCGGTTGGCGCTCGGCGCGGCGATCGGCACGCCGGACAGCCGGATCAGTTCTCTTGCCGCGGGATGGGCGGGACAGCGGATCGCAACGGTCGGAAGACCCGCGCTGACCCGCGGACAGATGCGTTCTCCGCGCTCGAAGATCACCGTGAGCGGGCCGGGCATAAAGGCGTTTGCCAGACGCAAAAACAGGGCGCGATCCCGCACGACGGCGTATCGCTCGATCTCTTCCGGATCGGCGACGTGTACGATCAGGGGGTTATCCGTTTCCCTGCCTTTCGCCTGATAGATCCGATCGACGGCGGCGGCGTTGGTCGCGTCCGCGCCGAGGCCGTAAACCGTTTCCGTCGGAAACGCGACGAGTTCGCCTGCCCGGATCAGCTCCGCGGCGCGGCGAAGATCCCCATGGGACTGCGCGTCCAGATACAGCGTGTTCAAGGGTTCTGCGACTCCATTCTCGCTTTCAGGTCCGCTTCCCGCAGGGCGGAAAACAGCTCGTCGAGCCGTCCGTCGAGCAGGGCGTCCAAATTGTGCGCGGTGTAGCCGATCCTGTGGTCGGTCACGCGGCTTTGCGGGTAATTATAGGTGCGGATGCGCTCCGATCGATCGCCCGTGCCGACCTGCGTTTTACGCTGATCGGCGATCGCGTCCGTCTGCTCTTTGAGCTTCGCCTCGTAGAGCTTCGAGCGCAGGACGCGCATGGCTTTTTCGCGGTTTTTGTGCTGACTCCGCTCGTCCTGGCACTCCACCACGATGCCGGAGGGCTTATGCAGGATGCGGATGGCGGAATCGGTCTTGTTGACGTGCTGACCGCCCGCGCCGGACGCGCGGTGCGTGTCGATCTCCAGATCCTCGTCGCGGATCTCGACCTCCACGTCCTGCGCCTCGGGCAGGACCGCGACGGTCACGGTGGAGGTGTGGATGCGCCCCGCCGATTCCGTTTCCGGCACGCGCTGGACGCGGTGCACGCCGCTTTCAAACTTGAACGCGCCGTACGCGCCCTCTCCCGAAATGGAAAAGGAGATCTCCTTATACCCGCCGAGTTCGGTGGGGTTTTCGTTTAACACTTCCACCCGATAGCCGTGGGAAGCGCAGTACATCTGGTACATCCGGTACAAAACGCCCGCAAAGAGCGCGGCCTCCTCGCCGCCCGCGCCGCCGCGGATCTCGACGATCACGTTCTTTTCGTCGTTTTCATCCCGCGGGACGAGCAGCTCTTTGAGGGTTTGCTCGCACGCGTAAGCGATCCGCGTCTGCTTGGCGATCTCCTCTTCGGCAAGGGCGATGAGATCCGGGTCCGTTTCGCTTGCCAAAAGCGCCTTTGCGCTTTCCAGATCCCCGTGTGCCTTAATCAGTTTTTCGCGCTCGGCCACGACGGGCGCAAGCCGCTTCAATTCACGCATCAGCTCTTTGATGCGTTTGGCATCCCCGGAGACCTCCGGGGTCTGCAAAAGCGCTTCGATCTCGCGATAGCGCAAGGCCGCCGCGTGCGTTTGTTCCAGCATGATTTTCGCGTCCTTTCGTCACGTTTCGGGTGTTTTCCCGGAAAACAGAAACGTACCGGGCGGTCCTTGACCCCCGGTACGCCGACGAACGCTATTTTTTCAATTCGCGATCCAGCCAGACCGCGCAAAGATCCAGCGCTTCATACAGACCCGTGCGCTGCGCCTGCTTGACTTCCTCGCCCGTTTCGTTGTCCTGCAGCTGGATGAAGATCTGATCGGAGATCTCTTCGCCGCGCACCGTTTTGGTGGTGAGCACGGTGAGGATCGCGCTGTAACGCTCTTTGGGATCGCCGTAGCAGAAGATCCCCTCTCCGCGCACCAAGGGACGGTTTTTATAGATCGAATACTCTTTTAATTGCTTTGCCACGTGTGCCTCCGTCAGCCCAACAGATAACTCTTGACGATCTGCTGCAAGAGCTCGTTGCGGTCCACCTTAACGATGAGCGCGCGGGCGTTGTTATAGTTGGTGATATAGGTCGGGTCCTCGGAGAGGATATAACCGACGATCTGGCTGATGGGGTTATAGCCCTTCTCCGTCAGCGCCTCATAAACGGCCATCAGGATATCGCGGATCTCCTGCTCGCGGTTGCGTGCCAACGCGAATTTTTGCGTGTCGCCGTTTCCGAATTTCGTATCCATGCTCCGTGTCCCTCCTTTGCAGGGTTTTTCGTTTGCGTGACTGAATCTGTAAGCCGGGTTCTGTCAGGGGAAGATCCCCCGGCGGTCATCTATCTGGGACGCGCGTTACCGCGCGCCTCTTGCCACCTCTAAGCGGTCGGGCAGACCTTTGCGCTTTTTTGCGGTGTTGCTTCGGATAGGGTTTACAGGGCCGCCTTGTTGCCAAGACGGTCGGTGAGCTCTTACCTCGCCTTTCCACCCTTACCTGCAAAAGCAGGCGGTATCTCTCTGTTGCACTTTCCCGGAAGTCGCCTTCGGCGGGCGTTACCCGTTATCCTGCCGTATGAAGCCCGGACTTTCCTCACCGCGCTGCCTTTCGGCGCTGCGCGGCGCGACCGCCCGATCCAGTCACGCGCATATTATATCAAAATCACGAAAATTTGTCAATCACTTCCGCACAAATCCCTTGCTAAATTTCCCAAAAGAAGCTATAATGAAATAGACTCTGATCCCATTTTTGAGGTGTACCATGCTGAATCGATCCAAATCGGGTCTTGCGGGACTCAGCCTGTTCTTTTTGGGCAAGCGCGTGGCGCTGATCGGACTTGCCCGGAGCCACACGCCGCTGATCCCGTTTTTCGACGCGCTCGGCGCCCTTTCCGTCACCGCGCGCGACCGCAAGGAGGATCCGCGCCCCGAGCTTGCCGCGCAGGGCGCGAAGCTCATGCTCGGCGAACGGTATTTAGACGATCTCGACGAGGATATCATCCTGCGCACGCCCGCCATGCGCCCCGATCACCCGGCGCTGGAGGCGGCGAGAGCGCGCGGCAAATGCGTGACAAGCGAGATCGAGCTGTTTTTGGCGTTTTGCCCCTGCAAGGTGTACGGCATCACGGGCTCCGACGGGAAAACCACCACCTCCACACTCGTTTCCAAGCTCCTGGAAGCCTCCGGCAAGCGCGTGCATCTGGGCGGCAATATCGGCGAGCCGCTGCTGCCGCGCATCGGGCAGATCGCCCCGGAGGACGCCGCCGTCGCGGAATTATCGAGCTTCCAGCTCATGGGCTGTGGGGTGTCGCCCGAGGTGTCGATCATCACGAATTTAAGCGAGAACCACCTCGACTGGCACCGCGATATGGACGAATACCTCGACGCGAAAACGCACGTGTTCCTCCATCAGGCAAAGGAGGATCTGACGGTACTAAACTTCGACAACGCGATCACCCGCGCTTTGAGCGCCAAAGTGCCCGGCAGACTGCGCTTTTTCTCCCGCAGAGAAGACGTGAAGAACGGCACGTTCTGCCTGGACGGCACCCTGCAGAGATCGGATAACGGCGCCGTTTCCCCGCTCTTTTCCCGCAGCGAGATCCTGGTCCCGGGCGAACACAATCTGGAAAACTATCTTGCCGCCATCGCCGCGACCTGCGACGAGGTCGGCATTCCCGATATGCTCGACGTGGCGCGCGCCTTCGGCGGCGTTGCGCACCGTATGGAGCTGGTCGGCGTGAAAAACGGCGTGCGCTTTTACAATTCCTCGATCGACTCCACGCCCGCCCGTTCGATCGCCACGCTTTCGTCGTTTGCAAAGCCCTCGGTCGTGCTGATGGGCGGCTACGACAAGCACCTGAATTACGAGCCGGTCGCCCCGCTTCTGACCGAACACGCCAAGGCGGTGGTCTTATGCGGGCAGACCGCGCAGAAGATCTGCGACGCGCTTCAGAACTACCCACCGTTTTTGGAAAAAAAGATCCCGCTTGCCCGTGCGGACAGCTTCGACGAAGCGTTCCGGCAGGCTTACGCCTTCTGCGAGCCGGGCGACAATCTGGTCCTGTCCCCGGCAAGCGCGAGCTTCGATCTGTTCCGCGACTACGAACAGCGCGGCGAGCGGTTCCGTGCGCTCGTGCGCGGGATCAAGGAGGAACGTTCATGACGGATCCGGTACCGAAAAGCCTCTGCGACACCCTGCGCGATCTTGCGAAGATCGGCGGCATCTCCGGCGACGAGGAACGTACCGCAAACTATTTTGCCGCGCGCGCAAAAGCGCTCGGCGCAAGCGTTGCGACCGACCGGCTCGGCAACGTGCTCGCGACGGTCGCCGGCAAGGAAAAAGACGCGCCGGTCCTGCTGATCGACTCCCACGCCGACGAGATCGGCTTTTTGGTCAGCGAGCATTGCGGCGGCGGCTTTCTCAAACTCAAACGCGTGGGCGGGATGGATCCGGGCGTGCTGCCCGCAAGCGAGATCGTGATCCGGGGAGAAAAGACCGTGCGCGCCGTGGTCGCCGCAAAGCCCCCGCACCTGATGCGCGCCGAGGATCGAAAGAAAAAGCCGATGCTCGACGATCTTTACGTGGATACCCTGCTTTCCGAAGCCGATGCCAACCGCCTCTGCCCCGTGGGCACGCCCGCGGGCTTTGCCGACGCTCTTACCGTATTGCAAAACGGGCGCGTCGCTTCCCGGGGATTAGACGATCGCGTGTCCGGCGCGTGTTTCTTACGCGTGATCGAGCTGTGCCGAAAAGATCCCCCCGCCTATACGCTCAAATTTCTCTTTTCCGTGCAGGAGGAAATCGGCGGGCTCGGCGCGGAAACGAGCGCGTTCGGACTGACGCCCGACCTTTCGATCTGCGTGGACGTGGGCTTTGCCGCCTTCGAGGGCGGCGAGGGGCCCTTTCTCGAGCTTGCCCGCGGTCCCGGCATTTCCTATTCCGACACGCTTTCGCGCACGCTGACGGACGATCTTGTGCGCGTGGCGCGCGAAGAAAACCTCCCCTTCCAGCTCCTCGCGGAGCCGGGAGAAACGGGCACGAACGCCCACGAGATCCAGGTAAGCGGCCGCGGAGTTCCCTCCACGGTCTGCTCGATCCCGCTGTCCTATATGCACTCCCCGGCGGAGGTCGCGGATCTTTTCGACGTGGAACAGACCGCGCGGCTCTTGCACGCCTACGCGCAGAAAGGCAGCTTTGCCCCAAAGGAGATCCGCTATGTCGGCTGACCTTTTAACTTTTCTCAAAGAACTGACGGAAATCCCCGCGCCGAGCTCTTTAGAAGAACCGGTGCGCCGCTATCTGATCGAGCGCCTTATGCCCGCCGCGGACAAGCTTTACACGGATCGCGTCGGCAACCTCTACTGCCTGCGCAGCGGAAAAACGTCCTTGAACGCGCCCGTGCTTTTGGCCGCGCACATGGACGAGGTGGGGCTGATGGTCAACGAGGTGCGCGACAACGGCACCTTGAAATTCGGCACCGTCGGCGGGATCGAAGCGGGCATTTTACCCGCAAAGCGCGTGCTTTTCCCGCAAAAAGAGAACCTGCGCGGCGTGATCGGCGCAAAACCGATCCACCTTTACAAGGACCGGGAAGAGCTGGAACAGCCCGTGGAGCGCAAAAGCCTTGCGATCGATATCGGCGCAAAGGACAAGGACGACGCGAAAAAATTCGTCAACGTCGGCGATATCGCCGCCTTTGACCGCGACTATTATCCGTGGCTGGAAACGGAATACAAGATCCGCTCGATCGCGCTCGACGACCGCGTCGGCTGTGCGCTCTTACTCGATCTTGCCCTGCGGCAAACGCTTCCCTGCGATATTTTGTTCGCGTTTACCGTGAAAGAGGAATGCGGACTGCGCGGCGCGAGCGTATTGAGCCGCACCGAGTCCTACTGCGCGGCGATCGCCGTGGAGGGCACGACCGCAAGCGATCTGCCGAAAGCCGAGGGCACGGACGCAGTCTGCTTCCAGGGCGAGGGCGGGGTGCTCTCCGTTGCGGATCGCGGCACGATCTACGATACCGCGCTCGTGCGCGCGTTTTTAGACCTTGCGCGAGAAAACGCCGTGCCCTGTCAGATCAAACTGCGCGTGGCGGGCGGCAACGAGGCCGCCGCGTATCAGCGCTATGGCGGCGCCAAAAAGGTGCTCGCCTTTTCCGCGCCCTGCCGCTATATCCACTCCCCCGTATCCACCGTGGATAAGCGGGATCTTCACTCCATGAAAACGCTCTTACCGCTCTTTGCGGCGTATCTCGGACAACACTTCGGAGGCAGCCAATGACCGATCTTCAACTCTTAAAGAAACTCTGCTCGATCCCCTCCGTCAGCGGTGCGGAAAATACGATTGCGGACGCGATCAAAGCCCTGATTTCGCCCTATACCGATACGCAGGAAACGGACGCGCTCGGCAATCTGATTTGTTTCAAGCGCTCCGAAAAAGCAAAACAGACCCTGCTTCTGTGCGCCCACATGGACGAGATCGGCTATCTCGTGACGGGCGCGCACAAGACGGGCTATCTCACGATCGCCCCGCTCGGCGGCCCCGAGGTCCTCGCCTGCGCCTATCTGCCGGTGGTCTTTGAAAACGGCGTACGCGGCGCGATCGTGCCGAAGGCGGACACGAAAGCCGCCGATCTGGATCTCTCAAAGCTTATTGCAGATATCGGCGCGAAAAGCGCGTCCGACGCGCTGCGCCGCGCGCCGGTCGGCACCCGGCTGACCGCGCAGACCACGCTCTATCAAGTTACGCCAAAGCGCGTGATGGGGCGGGCTTTGGACGATAAATCCGGGGTCTGCGCGCTGATCCGCGTCGCCGAAGCGCTGGCAAACGAGAAAAACCTGCCCTGGAATATTCAGTATCTTTTCTCCGTGCAGGAGGAAGAGGGCGCCCGCGGCGCGCGTGCCGCCGCCTTTACGCTTGCGCCCGATTTTACGATCTGCGTGGACGTGACCCCCGCCGACGACGCCGCGACCGAACAGACCGATCTGCCGAAGCTCGGAGGCGGCTGCTGTATCAAGTATAAAGACCGCAGCGTGCTCTGCGACCGCCGCATGATCCGGCATCTGGAGGCGCTGGCGGACAAGCACCGCGTCAAGACCCAGCCGGAGATCCTCACCGACGGCGGGACCGACACCGGCGCGATCCAGTCCTCGCGCTCCGGCGTGATCGCGGGCGCGATCTCGATCCCCGTGCGCTATTGCCATACGCCCTCGGAGCTGATCGACTTAAACGATTTGGAAAACGCGGTGAAGCTGATCGCCGCCTTTTCCCAAACGCCCTTTGAGGTTTGACATGGAATCGCAAGCTCTGCTGCCCGTCCTGCTCGGAAGCGACCAGAACGCTTACGGGATGGCAAGATCGTTTCACGAAGCCTACGGCGTGAAAAGCGCGATCATCGCGCGCAGACTGCTTTCCGCCTGCCAGAACAGCCGTCTGATCGCCTCGGTGACGCTGAAGCCGGATCTCGAAGACGAAAACGTGCTTATCAAAACGCTTGCCGACTTTTCGTTCGCGCATCCAAAGCAGACGCTGATCCTCGTGCCCTGCTCGGACGCGTACGCGCGGCTGTGCGCCCGGCGTGCGGCGGATCTGAAAGAATACCGCTATCATTTCGCCCTCTCCGACGAAAACACGCTGGAAACGCTGTCTCAAAAAGAGGGCTTTTACCAAACCTGTGAAGCCTGCGGCTTACCCTATCCGAAAACCTGTGAATTCGATCCGAAAACCGAAAACGCACCGGAAAACCTGCGCTTTCCGCTCGTCTTGAAGCCCGCGGACAGCGCCGCGTACTGGAACTGCTCCTTTGAGGGCAAGCGCAAGGTGTTCTTTTTATCCGCGCAAGCCGAACTAAACGAGGTGCTCGGGCGCCTAAAGCAAAGCGATTATCCCGGCAAGGTCCTCTTGCAGGACTTCATCCCCGGCGACGACAGCTTTATGCGCGTGATCAACGCCTATTTCGGCGCGGACGGCAGCCTGAAGCTCTTTTGCGTGGGGCGGGTACTCTTGGAGGAACACACGCCGGAGGGTATCGGCTCCTACGCGGCGATCGTGACCGAAGAGGATCCGCAGCCCTTATACGAGCAGGTTCGCCCGATGCTCGAGGGATTTTCCTATCACGGCTTTTTGAATATCGACGTGAAATTCGACCCGCGCACGAACGAATATTGCTTTTTTGAACTCAATCCCCGCCAGGGGCGGAGCAGCTATTTCGTGACCTGCGCGGGCGCAAATCTTGCGCGCGTGCTCACGGAGGACGTATTATATCTGCCGCAAACGACCCCGGTCTTTGCGAACAACCCGGTCCTTTGGGCCAATATCCCCAAAAGCGTGATCCTAAAATACGTCAAAGACCCGGCGCTCAAAGAAAAAGCAAAGCGCGCGTTTTCCGCTCGTCGCGCCTACAACCAGCTGCGCTACCCGCCGGACTTTTCGCTTGCCCGCCGCAAGCAGTATCTGCTCAACCAGTTCAACCAGATCCAGAAATACCGCCGCTGTTTTATCGACAAGCTCGCGCTCGGCGGCACGAAAACCGAGGAATGACTTATGTGCGGATTTGCAGGCTTTATCCGAAACCGTCTGAACGCAAACGACGGTGAGATCTTAAAGGGCATGACCGATCTGATCGCCCACCGCGGCCCGGACGACGAGAGCTTTTATTCAGACGATCACGTCGCTATGGGTTTCAGGCGCTTGTCGATCATCGATCTGGAATCCGGCCGCCAGCCCATGAAAAACGAGGACGGCACGCTCGTGTTGACCTTCAACGGCGAGATCTACAATTTCCCGTCCCTGCGCGAGGAGCTGATCGCGCGCGGGCACCGGTTTCAAACGAACTCCGATTCCGAGGTGCTCGTGCACGGCTACGAGGAATACGGCAAGGAGCTGCCGAAAAAGCTGCGCGGGATGTTCGCGTTCGTCCTCTGGGACAGCAAAACGCAAACGCTGTTTTGCGCGCGCGATATTTTCGGCATCAAGCCCTTTTACTATTACAAACGCGATCACGACTTTTTCTTCGCAAGCGAGATCAAGTCCTTTTTGGCGCATCCGGACTTTATCAAAGAGTTCGACGAAAGCCTGCTTCCCACCTGGCTTTGCTACGAATATCTGCCGATGGACCGCACCTTTTTCAAAAACGTATATAAGCTGCCCGGCGCGCACAGCCTGACCTATCGCGCCGGAGAGATCAAGATCGAGCGCTATTTCGAATTCGAGTACGAGATCCAAAAAGGGCTTTCGATCGACGAGTGGGCGCGAAAGATCAAGGAGGTCTTTTCCGAAAGCGTGCGGGCGCACCGCATCTCCGACGTGGAGGTCGGCTGTTTTCTGTCCAGCGGCGTGGATTCGAGCCTCGTCGCCTACGAGGTCAGCAAAAACGCCTCTCCGATGAAGGATCAGACCGATCCGGTCAAGACCTTTTCCGTGGGCTTTGCCGACGAACGTTTTTCCGAGCTCGCCGACGCCGAAGAGTTCGCCGCCGCCGTCGGGCTGCCGAATTTCCAGAACCGCGTGAGCGCGAGCGAGTTTTTCGAGGCGACGGGCGCGATCCAGTATATGATGGACGAGCCCCTGCCGAACCCCTCCGAGGTGCCCTTGTATTTCCTTGCCCGCGAGGCGGCAAAGCAGGTCAAGGTGGTGCTCTCCGGCGAGGGCGCGGACGAACTGTTCGGCGGCTATCCCATGTATCTTGCGGAATGGCATCAGGCGCGCTTTGCCCGCTGGTGCCCGAAATTCGTCCGGAAAGCGCTGTATTCCCTTGCCAAGACCTTCCATATCCGCGGCGAGCATTTCCTGCGTGAAAGCCTGAAAACGCCCGCCGAGCGCTATCCGAGAGTCCACTACAATTATACCAAGGACTCCTGCCAGAAGATCCTGCGCGAGCCGATCGACGCGCCCGATCCGATCGTGTATTCCGAGCCGTATTTTGCGCACGCGGCGCAAAAGGGCTGGCCCTCCCCGACCGCGATGCAGTACGCCGATCTTTTCGTCTGGATGGCGTACGACATTCTGCAAAAGGCCGACCGGATGAGTATGGCGCACTCGCTGGAATTGCGCGTGCCGTTTTTGGATCGCGAGGTCTTAAAGTTGGCGTTCCGTCTCCCGCAGAAGATGCGCGCGCACGGAAGCACCACCAAGGCGGCGCTCCGGCACGCGGCAAGCGAGCTGCCGAAAAAGACCTCCGGCATGAAGAAAAAGGGCTTCGCCACGCCGCTGGACGTCTGGCTGCGCGAGGAGCCGTATTATTCCATGGTGCGCGAGAAGCTCACAGGCGAGATCGCAAAGCGTTTCTTTAACGTGGACAGGCTCTGCGCGATCTTGGACGCGCACAAGCGCGGCGAGCACCACATGAAGGAGCTCTATCTCATCTACACCTTCGTGATCTGGTACGAGGAATTTTTCGTCAAACGTTGACAGAATCCGGAAAAATACGACGATCCGGCGTAAAAATCACACAAAAACCGTGCGAAAACGCACGGTTTTTTCGTCGTCGTGATTTACGAAATTTCGTAAAAACGGATTGACTTTTACGAGATTTTGTGGTATAATACGGGCAAGCGAATGAGGGGCAAGCAGAAGAAAAGGACAAGGTCGATCAAAATTATGGAACACTTATCTAATGAATGGGACGCGCAGTCTGAAAGTCTGAAAAACGCGCTTTCCGCCGTCCGCAGCGCCTGCGCCGCCCTGCCGAAACGATTGGAAGATCTCTTGGCGGATCTCGAATGGGTGGAAGAATCCCTGTCTCGCGAGTTGGAAGCGCTCGCGCCGGCGGGTGAATCCGTCGTCGGCGAAGACTTTTACACGCCGAAGGATTATTGCGCATGACGAAGGCCTACGTACGCACACCGCATTCAGATCGCGCAAGCCGGTTTTTGGCGCGTTACGAAAACTGCCGCAAGGCGATCGAGAACGAGGAGCGGCTGATCCGCCTCTTTGAGCGCAACGGAGAAAAATACGCGCCGCAAAAGCCCCTGCTTGACACGGCAAACGGGCAAAGCGCGATCTGCCGGATCCTTGCGCCGGACAAAGCCGAGGTCTTGGGGCGCCTGACCGAGGATTACCGCAT
>CADBPF010000079.1 GCA_902796545.1 uncultured Ruminococcus sp.
AGAGGTCGTCGCGGCGCTGTATGCGCCGAGCGCCGGGATCGTCTGTCCCTTTTCCATGACGATCGCCTTTGCGGAAAACGCCTGCGCTAACGGCGTGGAATTCCGGTTTTTGACCCGCGTGGAGTCCGTTATCCAAACGCAGACCGGCTTTTGCCTGCAAACGGACAAGGGCGAATATCACACCCGTTTCGTCGTCAACGCCGCGGGAGTCTATGCCGACGAATTTCACAATATGGTTTCCGAAACGAAACTGCATATCACCCCCAGACGCGGCGAATACGTTTTGATGGACAAAGAGGTCGGCGGGCTTGTCAACCGCACGATCTTCCAGCTGCCGGGCAAATTCGGCAAGGGCGTGCTTGTGACGCCGACCGCGCACGGGAATCTGCTTGTCGGTCCGAACGCGCAGGATCTGTCCGATAAAGAAGATACCGAAACGACCGCGCAGGGCATGGAAGAGATCCGGCAAAAGGCGCTCAAAAGCGTGCCGGATATCCCGTACCGCGCGACGATCACCTCCTTTGCGGGTCTGCGCGCGCACGAGGATCGGCACGACTTTGTTTTAGGCGAACCGCAGGACTGCCCCGGCTTTTTCGACGCCGCGGGGATCGAGTCCCCGGGGCTGACGAGCGCGCCCGCGATCGGCGAGTATCTCGCAAAACTCATTGCGAAAAAAGCGGACGCGAGTCAAAAAGAGACCTTTATCGCGAACAGAGAAGGCTTGATCGAGGTTTCAAAGCTCTCCTGTGAAAAGCGCACGAAGCTCATCGCCGCCCGCCCGGATTACGGCAGGATCGTTTGCCGCTGTGAAAACATTTCCGAGGGCGAGATCGTGGACGCGATCCGCCGCCGCCCGGGCGCGGTCTCGCTCGACGGGATCAAGCGCCGCGTGCGTCAGGGCATGGGGCGGTGCCAGGCGGGCTTCTGCACCCCGCGCGCGATCGAGATCTTGGCGCGCGAACTGAACATCGCGCCGGAGCAGGTCACGAAAAACCGCCCCGGCAGCGAACTCTTGCGGGAGGACAGCCATGAAAACGCATGAACTGATCGTCGTCGGCGGCGGTCCCGCGGGTCTTGCCGCGGCGCTCGGCGCAAAAGAAGCGGGCGTGGACGATATCCTGATTTTAGAGCGCGACGAGCGGCTCGGCGGGATCCTGAACCAATGCATCCACAACGGCTTCGGTCTGCACACGTTCAAAGAGGAGCTGACCGGCCCCGAATACGCCGAACGCTATATCCGGAAGGTCGAAGAGCTCGGCGTCCCTTACCAACTTCACACGATCGTCGCGGATATTTCGCCCGATCGCAAGGTGACCTACGTCAATTCCGAAGAGGGCGCGGTGACCGTGCAGGCGGGCGCGGTGATCCTCGCCATGGGCTGCAGAGAGCGTCCGCGCGGCGCGCTGGGGCTTCCCGGCTTCCGCCCCGCCGGCGTTTATACCGCGGGCACGGCACAGCGTTTGATGAATATGGAAAACCACGCGGTCGGCAAAAAGGTCGTGATCTTGGGCAGCGGCGACATCGGGCTCATCATGGCGCGCCGGATGACGCTCGAGGGCGCGAAGGTCGAGGTGGTCGCGGAGCTGATGCCCTATTCCGGCGGGCTGAAACGGAATATCGTGCAATGCCTGAACGATTACGGCATCCCCTTGAAACTCAGCCATACCGTGACCGCGATCCACGGCCGCGAACGCGTGACCGGGGTGACGATCTCGAAAGTCGATGAAAACCGCAAGCCCATCCCCGGCACCGAGGAAACCTACGAGTGCGACACGCTTTTGCTTTCCTGCGGGCTGCTGCCGGAAAACGAGCTTTCCAAGTCCGCGGGCGTGAAGCTTTCCCGCGTGACCGGCGGCCCGGAGGTCAACGACAAGCTCGAAACGAGCGTGCCCGGCGTGTTCACCTGCGGCAACGTGCTGCACGTACACGATCTGGTGGACTACGTTTCGGAGGAGGCGCGCCGCGCGGGGCAAAACGCCGCGCAGTTTCTGCGTTCCCCGAAAACCGAAGCAACGCGCGAGATCCCGTTGTTTTGCGAGGGCGGCGTGCGCTATACCGTGCCGCAGACGATCGATCCCGTTCACATGGCAGACGCCGTAACCGTGCGCTTTCGCGTGGGCGACGTGTTTCGCGACAAGAGCCTTGTTTTGTATTTTGACGATCACGAGATCCGCCGCGTGAAGAAAAACGTGATGGCGCCCGGCGAAATGGAACAACTCATTCTGGCAAAGAAAACCTTTGCGGATCATCCCGATCTGTCCCGGATCACGATCCGCGTGGAGGACTGAATATGGAAACAAGAGAACTGACCTGTATCCGCTGTCCGATCGGCTGCAGCTTGAAGGTGACGGTGGACGGTGAAAACGTGACCGTTTTGGGCAACCATTGCCCGCGCGGGATGGAATACGGCAAAAAAGAAGTCACCGCGCCCACCCGCACGGTGACGAGCTCCGTGCGCGTGACGGGCGGAGTCTTGCCGCTTGCAAGCGTGAAGACCGTGCCGGAGATCCCGAAAGAAAAGATCTTTGACGTGATGCGCGCGATCAGATCCTTTACCGCCGCGGCGCCCGTCCGGACCGGAGAAAAATTGATTGAAAATATCGCGGGGACCGGCTCGGATCTGGTTGCCACGCGCACGGTTGAACAAAAATAAAAAAGCATAACAAAAAACTGCGGATTTTTCCGCAGTTTTTTATGTTTGCCTCTTACTTCTCCGGTTCGTCCAAAAAGACCGCGGGAGAATAGAGATAGCCCTGATACGTGTCGCAGCCCATCTCGTGAAGCGCCTCGCGCTGTTCTTCGGTCTCGACGTATTCGGCGAGCACGAGCAGATTGAGCGAGTCGGCAAGGCTGACGATCGACGAGATGATCTCGCGGCCGTTTTCGTGCGTGAACATTCCCTTCACGAGCGCGCCGTCGAGCTTGATGATATCAAAGAAGCTGTCTTTGAGATAATGGATCGAGGTCTGCCCCATCGAAAAATCGTCGATGGCAAGCAGGGCGCCCATCTCACGCAAAGAGCGCAGCGCCTCCTCGGTCGCGTCGTCGAACCCGAGCCCGGTCTGCTCGGTGACCTCGATACAGATATGGTTTTCCCGAAACGGCACGCGCGCGCTCTGGGCTTTGCAGAACTGCAGAAAACGCGGCGTGGTCACGGTGGCGCCGGTGACGTTGACGGAGATCTTCACCCCGTCGCCGAAACGCTTTTTCACGGCGTCGATATCGGACAAGGCTTTTAAGAGCACGGCTTCTTCCAGCGCGGGCAAAAAGCCGCCTTCACTCGCCAGCTTGAAGATCAGCGGCGGGTACAGCATCCCGTACACCGGATGATTCCAGCGCAACAGCGCCTCCACGCCGATGCAGGCGCCGTCGTAAGCGTATTGCGGCTGATAGGCGAGCACGACCTGGCGCCCCATCCCGTGGCGCAGATCCGCGCACAGATCTTTGGCAAAATCGCCGAACACGTCCGTGCGCTCGGTCAGGCGCATCCCCGCGATCTCCTGCTCGTTTTTGCGGAAGAAATCCGTGAACGCCTGATAATTGCGGCGGCTCGCTTCCGCAGACTGCTTATCGAGCAGGCGCAAAAACGGCAGATAGATCAGCACGCCGAGGAAGATATTCACCATCTGCAAGATTGAACCCGCAACGGAGCCGGTTGCCCAATATCCGCCGAGCAAGACCGGCGTGGTCCATTCCACGCTTTGCGTGATGTACGGCACGAGCCCCGCCGACAGTGCGAAATACGCGGTCGTATAGCAGACAAGCGGCGCAAGCAAAAACGGGATCAGCATCGTGGGGTTGAAAATGATCGGCAAGCCGAACACCATCAGCTCGTTGATATTGAAGAGCATCGGAAACGCCGCCGTATAACCGAGCCCTCGACGCGCGCGGTTGCGCGAGAAGATCAGGATCGCGATCAACAGACAGATCGCGGTGCCGCAGCCGCCCATCAGCACGAAGCAATCGAAAAACTCTTTGGTGAGGATGCTCGCGCCGGGGACCGCGCCCGCGGAGATCGGCGTGAAATAGGTCTGCATCACGTTCTCCAGGGTATCGCTGCCGTGGATGCCGAAAAACCACAAAACCGACGAGAATAAAACGAAGAAGAAGCCCTTGAAGAAGCCGTTGCCGATCCGGGCGAACAGATCGTTGAACGCGTAGCTGAGCAGGGTGCGGAAGGAATCTACCCCAAACGCGCGCACGACGAGCATATTGACCACGCCGAAACAGACGCCGACGAGAATGATCGGGGCGATGGAAGAAAGCATCCGGTTGAATTCCCGGTCCGCTCCGGAGGAAAAGAGCTTGTGCCGCAGATTGCGCAAAGCGCGGCTCAAAACGAGATACAGCGCGGAGGCTCCCAAACCGGAAATGATCGCCAAAAACATGGATTTCGGGCCCATGCTGTCGGTGCCGAAATCGCTTAAATTCACACCGGAGAGGATAAAGAAGGTCGTCAGCGAGGCAAACACGGCGCCGCCGCTGACCGCCTCCGGATCCGCCTTCAATTTCATATAAGACCGGCTGATCGAGTAGGTCATGTGGACCGACAAAACGCCGAAGGTCGCGCTGTTGACCAAATCGAACAGATCGACGAAAAAGCCGCCGGCAAACGTGGCGATCGCCGTTTGATACGCCGCCACCGGAAAGGTTTTCAAAATCAGGGCAAAGGCGCCGATGATCAGTACGGGGAACAGATTCATCAGACCGCCGCGGACCGCCCGGACCGCCGTCAACTGCTGCAAACGGCGCAAGGCGTCCAAAAAACCGGATGATTTTTTCATATCCTCCCTCCGATACGAAAAACGGAGAAGTAATCGGGATCTCAAAAACGTTTAGAAACTTACTTTATCACAGGAACGCACGACAGTCAAGTGCTCGTAAACAAAAATCCATTCAAAAGCTCTCCGTCAACACGCGCACAACGTCCTCGCGTGAAAGCGGACGATAGCCGCCGTCGAGCAAAACCGTCGCGTCGGCGATGCCCTCGATCATCTCCGGCGTCGCGCCGAGCGCGCGCAGATCCATACAAAGACCGAGTTTTTTCATCCAGTCTTCCATCGCGGCAAGCCCCGCAAGCGCGAGCTCTTCATCCGTTTTGCCCGCGGGCGAGATCTTCCACACTTCGGTTGCGAAACGCTTGAATTTTTCGATCCCGTACGGCAAAATGAAGCGGTAATACGCGCCGCTGACCGCGGCAAGCGTCATGCCGTGGGTCGCGTCGGTATAAGCGCCGACCGCCTGGCCGATCATGTGCACCATCCAGTCGCCGCCGTTCTTGCCCTGCGCGATCAGCGTGTTGAGCGCCCAGGTCGCCGCCCACATAAGGTTCGACCGGGCCTCGTAATTCTCCGGGTCGTCCAGCGCGACGAGCGAATTGCGGATCACACTGCGCATCAGTCCCTCGGCAAGGTAGTCGCTCACGTTGTCGTCCGTGCCGCAGAAAAACTGCTCGCAGATATGATTGAAAATATCGTAAACGCCCGCGACCATCTGCCTTTTCGGCAGGGAATACGTGAAGACCGGATCCAGCACCGAAAACTTCGGCATGACTTCCGGTCCGAACACGTGACCGATCTTTAATTTCTGTTCGCGGTTGGTGATGACCGCGCCCGCGTTCATCTCCGAGCCCGTGCCCGCCATGGTCAGGATGCAGCCGACCGGAACGATCGCGCAATCCGGCTCCTCGAAACGCAGATAATATTTGTCCCAGGGATCCTCGTCGCAGAAGACCGAAACGGAAACCGCTTTGGCGTAATCACAGCAGGAGCCGCCGCCGACGGCAAGCAGAAGATCGACCTTGTGTTCCCGCGCAATCTTCACGCCCTCGCGCAGTTTTTCCACGGTGGGATTGGGCATCACGCCGGGATCCTCCACGATCGTTTTGCCGTTTTTGCGCAGGATCCCGCAAACTTTTTCATAGATCCCGTTTTTCTTGATCGAGCCGCCGCCGTAGATCAGCTGCACGACCGGCCCGTAATGCGATAATTCCCCGGCCAGGTTTTCCAACGCGCCCGCGCCGAAATACAGCTTCGTCGCGTTTTGGTAGGTAAAGGTCCCGAGCATGGTTTTTCTCCTTTGAAAACGTGATTTCCTTTTCTTTATTTTACCGCAAAACGCACGCGGACACAATAAAAAATTCCCGTTCCGGGATTGAAAAAACAAAGCGTTTCGTGTATGATAACAACAGAGAACAAACAAGAAAGGTCATTCTATGAAAACGCCCGAGGGATCCTTTGCGCCGCGTTTTACGCTCGGCGCTATGCGCAGATTCGTCCGGACGAGAGCGCGCCGGATCCCGGTTCTGATCCTGTATCCGAAAAACGCGCCGGAAGGTATGCGCCCCGGCGTGCTTTGGATCCACGGCGGCGGCTATATCCAGGGCTTCAAGGAAATGGCGCTGTTGTCCAGGGCGGCGGATCTCGTGCGCAAATTCGGCGCGGTCGTGGTCGCTCCGGGCTATCGGCGCGCCTTCACCGCGCCCTATCCCGCCGCGATCACGGACTGTTACGCCGC
>CADBPF010000080.1 GCA_902796545.1 uncultured Ruminococcus sp.
CTGCCCGCCTGCAATCTGTACTTGAAACCGGCGGAATAACGGAAGCCGATCACAAAAACCCCGCCTCCGCAACTTGCAGAGGCGGGGTTTTTTGAACCGGATCGTTTACCGGTCGATATGATAAGGTTCGTCGGCACAAAGGGTGATCGTTTCCACGCCGTAGGGGGTCAAAAACGGGATCTGCGCGGTTTTGCTCGTTTGCGCCTTTGCCGTGACCGTATAGCCGGCGTCGTCGCGTTGAAGCGTCAACAGCATCCCGTAGGCGTGGAAGTTTTTGAGCTCCGTCAGCGGGATCGGCATCTGCATCGCGTAGAAATCAAATCCGTGGGACGCGAAGAGTGAGCCGATGATATCGCCCGCGCCCACGTTGGAGGTCATGCCGGGCGAACAGAAGTGCCCGCCGTCGGAATGCGCCAGGGCGCCGGTGGAAACGTCCATGCACTCCCAGATATTCGGATATTTGAGCGCCATGTTGAGGACCCCGCGCAGGGTCTGGTCGAGCAGATCAGGATAGTATTTTGCCGCCGCGTGCACGCCGAGCGACGCGCTTTTCGGCCAGCAGGGGCCGCGCCAATACACGTCGGAACAAAAGCCCGGCTCGTCCTCGGCGACCGTGCGCACCCCGTAGGTGCCGAGCAGTTTTTTGAAGTTGTCCTTCATTTCGTCGGCGCGTGCGCGGTCGATCATGTTATACACGTACACAAACAGCCCGTCCACGCCCACGCGCGTATCGAGCGTACCGTCCGCGTGGCGCACGCCGTACCACTTTTTCCGGTCGTCCCACAGATATTCGTCTGCGGCTCTGCGGGTCTTTTCCGCCTCGCCGATCCAGTCCTTTGCCTCGTCGGGATCCCCGAAGAGGGCGCAGAGCTGGCTTAAAGCAAGCTCGTAGCGATACCGTTCCGCCGCGAAGATCGCGGGGTAGCAATAGGGCTCGCGCACGCCGTTTTCGTCGCCGTAGGTGACCTTGTGGAAGGCGGGCGTGGTGTCAAGCCCCGTGTCGTAGGACGAGGTGATCGCCCACAGATGGCGGTTTTCGAACTTTTCGTCCAGCGAGCGGCAGATATAATCGTAGTAGCGTTTCAAAGGTAAAAGCCAGCGCTTCACGCTGTCTTCATCGAGCGTGGCGTAGTAGTAGCGGAGCGCCGTCCAGGCAAGGTGCGGGGTCTGGATCACGCCGCGCGCGCCCCAACGCTCACCGGGACGCTTTTCGTCCACGTAGATCGCGTGGGTGATATAGCCGTCTTCTCTTTGGGAATCGATCAGCATATCGAGGGCTTTTTTGATCCATTCGCCGCGCTTTTCGGGATTCTGATCGTCGTGCCATTCCACGGACGAGATCGCCCATTGCCACAGCCCTTTATAAACGGGTAAGGACTCCGTGATCGAGTGTCCCCAGGCGGGATGCGCGTAATAGTTGTTGCGGATCGTGACCCAGGATTTGTAATAGGCTTTCTTCTCCCGCTCGTCACGAAAGCCAAGCGCGGGAAGCGCCTCCAAAAACGGCTCCCAGGAGGCTTGGGCATGTGCCGCGGGATCCTGCGCCAAAAGCGCGTTTTTAGCGTTTTCGGCGCTCTTTTGCGAAAGCCCGAAGGCAAATTTTACGCGCGCTCCCGGTTTTACCTCCAGCTTGTGGGCAAGCACGAAATAGCGCCCCGATTCGCCGATTGTGAGCGTTTGCGCCTTGATTGCGTCGGTCAGGGCAAGGTCGTGCTCGTAGAGGCCCGCGCCGTCGCAGGGCGCGGCGATATGGTAGTCGAGATCGGAAAAATGCAAGGTATAAACGCCGTCTTTTTCCGTCACGGAAAAGGGAGAGTCGGAAAACAGCACGGAATACAGCGTGCGATTCAGCGGGTAATGCACCGCGCGGGAGGTAAAATCGAATTGCCAGCTATAGCCGCCGCAAGCCATCGCAAAGCGGCTTGTCCCTTTTAAGGCGAGGTTCATGTATTCGATCTCGTCTTCAAAGCAGGAAGGGTAATAGGTGCGGTTCAAAAACAGGGGTCTGTTTTCGTTGATCCCACCCGCCTCGCCCGGCATTTCGTAGCGGGCGAAATCGAAGCGGAATTTCGGCGGCAGATCATAACTCGTGCGCGTGGAAAAATCGAATTTGAAGCCCGTGCGGCCGTCGCCCGCGGGATAGGCAAAGGCGGTGTCGGAGATCGTTTCCTTCACGTAAACCGCGGTCATGCGCGGTAGAGTATCGTCGAAGCTTTCGCCGACAAAGCGCCAGAGAGATGCGTCCATAGTGATGCCTCCTTTACGTAGTTTCACTATAGCAAGAGTTTTTATGAGTGTCAAGAATCTTTCACTTTTTTTCGATTTGTGATATAGTAAAAAACAGGAGGACGTATGAAACGGATCGTTTTGCTTTGCACGGCGCTTTTACTCATATTCTCGCTTGGCGCCTGCTTTTCCAACCAATACCTGCAAAAAGACGAGCTTGCCGCGCTGATTTCCGATCACCGGGAGCTGTTCGTCGCCGCGGCAAAAGAAGCGCAAACCCTGTCGGACAGCGCCTATATCTCCACGATCGGGTATTATAAGCCCTCGGGCGCGCCGGAAAATCTTTCGGGGCTTTACGTGTACGATACCGAGAAAAAAGAAACGCGCGCACTGGAAAGCGAGCCGATCACGGCGCTCTTTGAGACCTGCGGGGTGCATTCCTTGGGGATCCGGACGCAAAACGGGCAGTACGCCTGCGAGTTCTCGATCGGCGGGAGCAACCGCATCTATAACGGGATCTACTACGCCGATCCGGATAAGCCGCTGTTTTTGAACGATTACGCGATCACGCTTGCGCCCGACGGCGCGGGTTATTCCTACGTCGTGGAGAAGATGAACTACTATACCGAAAAAATCGAGGATCGTTTCTACTATTACGCCGCCCA
>CADBPF010000081.1 GCA_902796545.1 uncultured Ruminococcus sp.
AACCATCCTATGGCGTCAAGAAAGGAATACCTGGATTTTATCCTGGAACAGTTACCCGGTGCTGGCGAGGTCCGCTATCGGGCGATGATGGGCGAATATATCCTCTACTATCGAGACAAAGTGATCGGCGGGATCTACGACGATCGCTTTCTTGTAAAACCGACCGCAAGGGTGCGCGCGCTGCTGCCGGACGCTAAAACGGAGATCCCCTACGAGGGCGCAAAGGAAATGCTGCTCGTGGACAGAATCGAGGACAAGGCGTTTTTGCGGGAACTGACGGAAGCGCTGTACGCGTCCCTGCCCGAACCCAAGGAAAAACGAAAACCGTTATGATACCGAAAGATCTCGCTTTACCCGAAAACGCCCGGCCTGCCAGAGCGCTGATCGCGATGAGCGGCGGCGTGGACAGCAGCGTTGCCGCGCATTTAGTGCGCGAGGCGGGCTTGGATCCGATCGGCTGCACGATGCGGCTGTTTGACAACGAAGCCGCCGGGATCGAATCCGAAAGCGGCTGCTGCGCCCTCTCCGACGTGGAGGACGCAAGGCAGGTCGCGCAGAAGATCGGCATTCCCTTTTACGTATTCAATTACCAAGACGCGTTCCATACGCAGGTGATCGACCGCTTCGCGCAAAGCTATTGCTGCGGGAAAACGCCCAATCCCTGTATCGCTTGCAACAAATATCTGAAATTCGGCGCGCTGCTGCAGCGCGCTTTCGAGCTTGGCTGCGAATACGTGGCGACCGGGCACTACGCGCGCATCGACCGGGATCCGGAAAGCGGCGAGTTTCTTTTGAAAAAGGCACTTGATCCGCAAAAGGATCAGAGCTACGTCCTGTACGATCTGACGCAGGAAACGCTGGCGCACGTGCTTTTCCCGCTGGGCGGTATGAAAAAAGAAGAGGTGCGCGCGCTGGCGCGGGAATGCGGCTTTATCAACGCGAAAAAGCGCGAGAGCCAGGACATTTGCTTTGCGCCGGACGGCGACTACGCCGCGGCGATCCGCCGGCATCTTGCCACGCTGAAGCCCGATCTGCGAAACGCGCTCTCGGCGCAGGCGTTCACGCCGGGCGATTTTGTGGACGCGGACGGGCGCGTGCTCGGATGTCACCGCGGACTTGCGCACTACACGGTCGGTCAGCGCAAAGGGCTCGGCATCTCCTCACCCTACCCGCTGTACGTACAACGCTTAGACGCGCAAAAGAATACCGTCGTTCTCGGAAAAGACGAGGATCTGTATGCAAAAGAAGTCTTCGTGCAAAACGTAAACTGGATCGCGCAATATCCTCCGGAAGCGCCGGTCCGCTGCAAAGCCAAGATCCGTTACCGCCACACCGAACAGCCCTGCACGGTCGTGCGAAACGATACCCGCGCGCAGATCGTTTTCGACGAGCCGCAGCGCGCTCCGACGCCCGGGCAAAGCGCCGTGTTTTACGACGGCGAGATCGTGCTCGGCGGCGGGATCATCGAATAAAAAGCCCGCGGAAAGGAAGCCGATATGTTTGATTTTTTGCGGAAAAACAAACAAGAAAAAGACCCGGATCCGGATATTGTGATCTTAAGCCGGCCGGGGCCGACGGAATGCGGCGGCACGACCGCGACCCAAGACCGCAGCGCGCCGAAAACGATCGAGTCCGAGGATATGATCCTCTTTGACGTGTGTTCCGCGTTTCATCCGGCAATCGACGCTCAAGCACCGGAAAACGCAAAGGATCGCTTCATTTTCGTGGAAGCCTTTGCCGCAAAAGCGGGAGAAAACGCCTTTTTGTATCTTGCAAAACAAACGATACGGGAATACGATCAGGCGCCGGTCTGTGCCTGGGCGCTCACACGAAAAGACGTGTTTCCGGATTTAGTCAGGCTCGTTAAGGAATATGACTTTGCCGCGCAAAACGGCTTTTTTTCCGAAACGCACGGTCTGCCGCAGAATTTCGGCGGGCACGCGCAGATCCGCTACGCAAGCGGAGAAAAGATCCGTTTTTCCGATAACCGGGCGCCGATCATCCCCGAAGAAGCGGGGACGCGGATCGCAAAGATCTTTACCCGCGCCATAGAAAGCGCGCCAAAAGACTTGCCGGACGACGCGGCGCTTACCGCGATCCGCTTTGAAGAAACGCGCGAAAACGGCGCCTATACCAAGGCGGCGCTGTCGATCTTGCCGGACGGCACGGGGACCAACCGCAAAGAAGAGTGCTACGAGGCGCCGACCGTTTACCAAAGCCAAACGCCGGTCGAAGCGGAAACGATCGCGGCTATTCGCAAAACGATCCGGAATTCCGGTATCCTTGCCTGGGCGGATCTGCCGAAAAGCGAATACCGGCAAAACGAAGCAAAACGGCTCGTTTTCGTTTTCCGAAACGGCGCCGAGATCACGGTTTCCGGCGACAGGCTTTTGCCCCGGGCGCTCGCCGGAGCGTTTTTCGACCTTGAACTGGAGCTTTCGACCAGACATTGAAAAGAGGTGTCACGCGTGAAGCCAGCATTGAACGGCGCCTGGGAAGAGCCGGGCGTGATCGGGATCCGGATCGAGATCAAGGGACGTAAACTTACCGTGCTGTGGCGTTCCGACCCGGTGCTGCAGACAACGTTCCGCACGAAAACGTCAAGCGGCGCGACCGAGCTTTTTTTGCAGAAGACCGGGTTAAGATACGCAAATTCCGCGTCCGATTACGCGCAGGTGACCGGACTAAAATACCTGGACGGCAAATTGGAATTGACCGAAGATTTCCCGATCACGGGCGAAAGCAAAACGATCCTCTCCCAAACCGGAAATTCCCGCTACGGGAACTATACGCTTGCAAACGGGATCTTAAAAGAGCTCGCCGGAAACTGGATCAGCACAGACGGGCTCTGGACCTTGCAGATCAAAGGAAAAACCCTGCTGTTCCAGGATCGGAAAACGAAGATCTGCGTACTGCAGCCGAAATCCGACCCCGCTTCGTATCTGATCGCAGACGAGGATCCGAGCAGGCACGAGTTCAACGGGTTTACCCGTTTTCGCTATCAAAGCGGCACGCTTGTCACGCAAATGCTCGTCTGCGACGCGCCGCGGTACGATATCGTGTTTGAAAAACAAACGCCGGGAAAATAAAAATGGATGGTTTTTACAACGCGCAAAACGCGCCCCTTGCGGCGCGGATCCTGTACGAGGATCTTTTGCTTCTCTGGGCGAAGGACACCTGCGCGCCGCGCCTGCGGGCAAACTGGGAAACGCACCATAAAAGCTTCGGGCAATGCTCGATCACGGCGTTTTTGGCGCAGGATCTTTTGGGCGGCAAGGTTTTCGGGATCCCGCTTGCCGA
>CADBPF010000082.1 GCA_902796545.1 uncultured Ruminococcus sp.
AAATCTTCAAACAAAAACAACAGGCAGCCGTGCGGCTGCCTGTTGTTCCGAACAAATCTTACTCGTCGGGGTTATCGGGGATCACGTCGATGTGGAGTTCCTCGTCCGAATCGGTAACGCCGGGGGTGTTTTCTCCGGAGTTATCGGGCGTATCGGGGCCATCGGGGTTATCGGGGGTGGCGGGCGTCTCGGGCACCGTCACGACCGTCAGCTTCCCGGAGTCGGACTCTTTGAGTTCCACGCCTTGATCCGTGAGCGCGTTTTTGACCTGTTCCCGGTCCTCGGCGCTGTAGGCGCTCAAGTCCAGTTCGTCGCCCTCTTTGATCGTATCGATCGAAAGAGAGCCGGTCTTTGCGTCCTCCACGAGTTTTTCGATCGGCAGAGGCTGATTTTCAGCGGGCTTTTCCTCTGGTTTTGCGCAAGCGCAAAGCGCGAGCAAAAGCACGGTGCATAAAAGCAAAGCAATGGTTTTTTTCATTCCGTTTTCCCTTTCCGTTATCGGTAGTATCTCCGTGTCTGAAAGGAATATGCTTTGAACTTATTCAGCGGCCTCGTTGTTTTCCGCGACGGTATCGCCCGTTTCGGCAAGATCGTCCACGGAGGTATCGGCGGCGTCCGCGGTCTCGGTGACGGCGGCGGGATCCGCGCTTTCGGTCTCGGCGGTCGTGGTACTATGGGTCTGTACGATATAGACCGCGATCACGATCAGCGCGAAGAGAATCGCGGCGATCGCCGTGAGCTTCGAGAGGATCGCGTCTGCCGTGCGGCCCTTGGATTTGCCGTAGAACGAGTCGCTGGACGCGCCGGTGATGGTGCCGGAAAGCTTATCCGTTTTGCCGCTTTGCATCAAAACGACGATCACCAGAAAAACGGCGAGCACCAACAACACGATGCACAGTAAGAGCTGGAGCGTTCCCATAATGATCTCCTCTTATAATGCGTCAGTCGCTGACGTAAGGAAGCAGGGCGAGCTGGCGGGCGCGTTTGACCGCGATCGTCAACTGACGCTGATGCTTCGCACAGGTGCCGGTGATCCGGCGCGGCAGGATCTTGGAGCGCTCGGAGACGTATTTTCTCAAGCGCACGGAATCCTTGTAATCGATGTGTTCGATCTTTTCCTCACAGAAGGTGCACACTTTTTTGCGTTTGTGCGGTTTGTAAGGCTTTTTGACTTCTCTTTCTCCATCCATGAGATGTTCCTCCTTGTTAGAACGGCAGATCTTCGTCGGCGCTCATTTCGGAGAACTCGACTTCCTTGGGATCTGCGCTGTATGCGTTCGGCTGGGCGCCGGCGGGAGAGCCGTTGACCGGAGAATCGGAAGACTTCTTCTCAACGAAGCTCACCTCGTCCGCCACGACTTCCGTGGCGTAGCGCTTGTTGCCGTTTTGGTCGGTCCAGCTTCTGCTTTGCAGGGAGCCGCAGACCAAAATGCTCTTTCCTTTGCTGAAATATTTCGTGACAAACTCCGCCGTTTGCCGCCAGCACACGACGTCGATGAAATCCGCCTGCTGGGCGTCCGGCGATTTGGCAAATCTGCGTCCGACCGCAATGCGGAACGAGGTCACGGAAACGCCGCTTTGCGTTTGTTTGAGTTCCGGATCCGCAACCAGGTTGCCGATCAGGATCACTTTATTGAATGACGCCATACCTGCCTCCTCTTATTCTCCGTCCCGCACGGTCAAAAAGCGCAGGATCCCGTCGGTGATCTTGAACACGCGCTCGAGTTCCGCGATGAATTCCGCGGGAGCGTGGTAGTTCACCAGAGTATAGTACCCCTCTTCCAGATCGTTGATCGGGTAAGCAAGACGCTTTTTGCCCCAATCGGTCACCTGGTCGATGGTGCCGTGCTCTGCGATCATGCCCTGGAACTTTTCGCTCAAAGCCTTTGCGGCTTCCTCGTCGAGTTCGCAGGAAACGATAAACACGGTCTCATACTTTCCCATCTTTTCCATGACTTGCACCTCCTTCTGGTCATACGGCCTTTCCCGATTTTTGAGAAAAGCAAGAAGTTGTCGCCTTTTTCATGCGACGCCTGGTTAGTATATCTTATTTTTACCGGTTTGTCAACTTTTTTATTTGTTCAGCTTCGCGGAGATCTCGCCGAGCGTTTCGAGGATCTGCTTCTGGGTCGCGTCGCGGTCGTCCTGCGCGGCTTTGGCTTCCGCGGCGGCTTTTTCTTCTTTGGCTTTGGCTTCCGCTTCTTCCGCTTTTTTCTTTTCGATCGCTTTGCGGCGCAATCTCGTCAGCGCGCGGACCATCAGGAACACGCAGAACGCCACGATCAGAAAGTCCACGACCGCCTGGATGAAGGCGCCGTAACCGAAGATCACCGCGTCGCCCGCGCCCTCGGCGGATTCCGGACGCAGGATCACGGACAGAGTGTCGAATTTCGCGCCGCCGAAGAGGTAACTGATCAGCGGCATCAGAAGGTCGTTCACGAGGCTCGTGACGATCTTGCCGAACGCGCCGCCGATGATCACGCCGACGGCTAAATCAACGACGTTGCCCTTGTTGATGAAATCTTTGAAATCGCCTAAAAACTTGCTCTTCTTTGCCATGGTCAATTCTCCTTTTTGTGTTTTTCGAAGATGTGGTCCCAATAGGTCTTTGCACTTTGCTCCGTTTTGTTTTCTCCGTAGGTATAATAACGCCTGTCTTTTAAGTCGTCGGGCAGGTATTGCTGGTCCACGTAACGGTCGGGATAGTCGTGCGGGTAGCGGTATTTGCCTTTCGTTTCACCTTCGCCGAAGGTGTGGTTCTCTCTCAAATACGAGGGCATGATCCGCCCGCGGTTCTCGCGCACGTCGGACAGGGCGGAATCGATCGCGACGATCGCCGTGTTGCTCTTCGGCGCGGTGGCAAGCAGGATCGCCGCCTCGGCAAGCGGGATGCGCGCCTCGGGGAGCCCGAGCTGGATGGCGCTGTCCACGCAGGCCTTCACGATCGCCGCTGCCTGCGGATAGGCAAGCCCGATGTCCTCGCTTGCGATGACCAAAAGCCTGCGGCAGGGAGAAAAGAGGTCGCCGCTTTCGAGCATCCGCGCAAGATAGAACACCGCCGCGTCCGGATCCGAGCCGCGGATCGATTTCTGCAGGGCGCTCATCAATTCGTAACGGTCGTCGCCCTCCCGGTCAAAGGAAAGATAGCCCTTCGGGCAGACCTCGATCGCC
>CADBPF010000083.1 GCA_902796545.1 uncultured Ruminococcus sp.
CGAAACCCCGGTATTCAGAAATAATCCACAATCAAAAAAACAAGACCGGTCTTGCGGTCTTGTTTTTTTGATTTTTCACTTCAATTCAATAAACGCTTCGTTCCAGACGTCCATCGGCGTATAACCGAGCAATAAACTCACGACGGACGCCACGTTGGAAAGCCCGAAGGCGCCGTCCTTCAGGGTGAAGAGATCGGGCGCGTTTTTGTTATAGATCACGCAGGGCACGGGGTTTAGGGTGTGGCTCGTTTTCGCCTTGAAGCCGCCGTCCTTGGAGGGCGCGGGCTCGCCCGTTTTTTTGGAGATCTCGTACATTTCGTCCGCGTTGCCGTGGTCGGCGGTGATGATCGCGACGCCGCCGGCTTCATCGACCGCGTCGAGGATGCGTTTCAGGCACAGATCCATGCCCTCCAGCCCCACGATCGTGGCGTTCAGACTGCCCGTGTGACCGACCATATCGCCGTTGGGGAAGTTGCAGCGCAAAAAGCGATACTTGCCGCTCTTGATCGCCTCGATCAGCTGATCCGTGATCTCGGCGCACTTCATCCAGGGGCGCTGTTCAAAGGGCACCACGTCCGAGGGCACTTCCACGTAGGTTTCGGTGTTCTCGTCGTATTTGCCCGACCGGTTGCCGTTCCAGAAATAGGTCACGTGACCGTATTTCTGCGTTTCGGAGATCGCGTACTGCGTGACGCGCTCGCTTGCCAGTGCCTCGCCCAGCGTGTTCGTGATCTCCGGCGGGTTCACGAGATAGCGGGAGGGGATATGCAGATCCCCGTCGTATTCGAGCATCCCGGCGTACAGCACGCGCGGGAATTTGTCACGCGCAAAGGTATTTAAGTTCTCATCTTCAAAGGCGCGGGAGATCTCGATCGCGCGGTCGCCGCGGAAATTGTAGAAGATCACGCTGTCGCCGTCATTGATCGTGCCGACGGGTTTGCCGTCTTTTACGATCACGAAGGGGTCGAGATCCTGGTCGATCGCGCCGGTCTCGGCGCGCAGGGTCTTGATCGCCTCGGTCGCGCTTGCGAATCCGCGCGCGCGGCCGCAGACGTGCGTTTCCCAGCCGCGGCGCACCATATCCCAGTTTGCCTCGTAGCGGTCCATGGTGATCTGCATCCGCCCGCCGCCGGAGGCAATACAGATATCGAAATGCTCGTCCCGGATCGCATCCAGAAACGCTTCAAACGGCTCCACGTATTCGAGCGCGCTCGTTTCGCCCACGTCGCGGCCGTCCAACAGGATATGCACGCGCACGCGCTTCACGCCTTCCGTTTTCGCGTGCTCGATCAGCGCTTTCAAGTGGTCGATATGGGCATGCACGTTGCCGTCGGAAAAGAGCCCCAAAAAGTGCAGGGTGGACTGATTCTTAACGCAGTTTCCGGTCAGCTCCTTCCAGGTGCCGGACGCAAATATTTTGCCCGTGGCGATCGATTCGCTCACGAGCTTTGCGCCCTGCGCAAAAATCTGCCCCGCGCCGAGCGCGTTGTGCCCGACCTCGGAGTTGCCCATATCGTCGTCCGAGGGAAGCCCCACGGCGGTGCCGTGCGCCTTGAGTTTCAGGCAGGGGTAGTCGTTCATGAGCTTGTCCAGCGTCGGGGTGCGCGCAAGATCCACGGCGTTGCCGGGGCCGGCGGGCGCAAGACCCACACCGTCCATCACGACCAGCGTCACGGGACCGGAAAAGGGAAAATCGGGGATTTTTCGTAACATATCAAAACTCCTAACTATGATTCGTCAAACCGCGGCGAACTCGTTTCTTTTGCTAAATTATAGTATATTCCGATCGCTTTTGCAAGGGCGATCGCTCCAAAAATTGCCGCGCGCTCTTTTCTTTTTTTGCAAATAGTGCTATACTGCCCGTGAGCATTCTGCGAGGTGCAAGTATGGATCTGGAAAAACGGGCGCTTGACGCCCACAAAACCTGGCGCGGCAAGATCCGCGTCGAAGCCAATCTGAACGTGGAAACGAAAGAGGATCTTTCGCTTGCCTACACGCCGGGCGTTGCCGCGGCGTGTCTTGCGATCGAAAAAGATCCGGAAGAGTCCTACGCGCTCACGCGCCGCTGGAACACCGTCGCGGTCGTCACCGACGGCACCGCGGTGCTCGGGCTCGGAGATATCGGCCCGGAGGCCGCCATGCCCGTGATGGAGGGCAAGGCGCTGTTGTTTTCGCGCTTTGCAGGGATCGACGCGATCCCGATCTGCCTTGATACCAAGGATCCGGACGAGATCGTGCGCACGGTGGAGCTCTTATCCAAAAGCTTCGGCGGCATCAATCTGGAAGACATTTCCGCGCCGCGCTGTTTTACCATCGAGCGGCGTTTGAAAGAAAGCCTGCAGATCCCCGTATTGCACGACGATCAGCACGGCACGGCGGTCGTGGTGACCGCGGCGCTGCAAAACGCGCTGCGGGTGGTGAGGAAGCGAAAAGAAGCGGTGCGCGCGGTCATCAACGGCGCGGGCAGCGCGGGCTGCGCGATCGCCCGCCTGATCTTGTCCTGGGGCGTCGGCGACGTGGTGCTCGTGGATCGCTTCGGCGCTCTGTGCGAGGGAGACGGTTTCGACAACCCCGAACACGAGCGCATGGCGCGCCTTTCCAACAAAGAGAAACTCAAAGGCAGTCTTGCCGAGGTCCTGCCCGGCGCGGACGTGTTTATCGGCGTTTCGCGCGCGGGGCTTTTGAACGGCGATATGGTGCGCACAATGGCGGAAAATCCGATCGTGTTCGCCATGGCAAACCCCACGCCGGAAATCTTCCCGGAGGAAGCCAAAGCCGCGGGTGCGGCGGTCGTCGGGACGGGCAGAAGCGATTACCCGAATCAGATCAACAATCTGCTTGCGTTTCCCGGGATCTTCCGCGGCGCGCTCGACGCGCGCGCCCGCGCGATCACCGATGAAATGCTCTTTGCCGCATCCGGCGCGATCGCGTCTTTGGTGCCGCCGGAAACGGTGAGCGCCGAAGCGATCCTGCCCTCGCCTTTGGACGAGCGCGTGGCAAAAGCGGTGGCGCGTGCCGTGGCGGAAGCGTGGAAAAACGCATAAATTTTTGAATATTATCAAAAATATTCACAATTTTGCCCTATTTTAAGGTTTTTTTGAAAAAACTCTTGCAAATTTATGCATAATGGGTTATACTGTCCTCCGTGATTTCAACACGGAGGACAGTATCTTTATGAAAAACTATCGGAAAATCGTTTTGGCATATTCCGGCGGGCTCGATACCTCGGTGATCATCCCCTGGCTCAAGGAGCATTACGAGGGCTGCAGCGTCATCGCGGTCGCGGCGGACGTGGGGCAGGGCGCCGAGCTGGACGGCTTGACCGAAAAAGCCTTGAAAACCGGCGCGTCCAAGCTATATATCGAGGATCTGACGGAAATCTTTGTGAACGATTACGTGTTCCCGACGCTTGCCGCGAACGCGAAATACGAGGGCAAATACCTGCTCGGCACCGCCTTTGCGCGGCCGATCATCGCAAAGCGCATCGCCGAGATCGCGCAAAAAGAGGGCGCGGACGCGATCGCGCACGGCTGCACGGGCAAGGGCAACGACCAAGTGCGCTTCGAGCTCGGCATCCGCGCGTTTTTGCCGGATATCCCGATCATCGCTCCCTGGCGCGAATGGGAATTAAAGAGCCGCGACGACGAGATCGACTACGCCGCGGCGCATAAGGTTCCCTTGAAGGTCAGCCGGGAAACGAGTTATTCCAAGGATAAGAACCTCTGGCACCTTTCCCACGAAGGGCTGGATCTGGAAGATCCCGCAAACGAGCCGGACTACGATAAGATTTTGGAACTCGGCGTCTCGCCGATGAAAGCGCCGGACGTGCCGACCTGCGTCACGATCGGCTTTGCGCAGGGCGTGCCCGTAAGCGTCAACGGGGAGCCGATGGGCGGCGTGCAGCTGATCCAGACCCTCAACGCGCTCGGCGGCGCAAACGGGATCGGGATCCTGGATCTGGTCGAAAACAGGCTGGTCGGCATGAAGAGCCGCGGCGTGTACGAAACGCCGGGCGGCACGATCCTGTACGAGGCGCACGAGCTTTTGGAGAGCATCACGCTCGACCGGGAAACCGCGCATCTGAAACGCACGCTTTCCGATCAGTTCGCGGATCTCGTCTATTACGGCAAGTGGTTCACGACCGCGCGCGCGGCACTGTCCGCGTTCATGACCGAAACGCAAAAGACCGTGACCGGAGAAGTCACGCTGAAACTGTATAAAGGCAATCTGATCCCCGTTTCGATCACCTCGCCCTATACGCTTTACGACGAAGAGATCGCTACCTTCGGAGAAGACGCGGTCTATGACCAGAAGGATTCCGCGGGCTTTATCCGCTTGTTCGGCCTGCCGCAGACGGTACAGGCGAAAATGACTCAAAAAACGAAAGGCGCACAATGAAGCTCTGGCAAGGCAGGCTCGACGCCGAAAACCGGGCGATGCTCGATTTCGAGTCCTCGATCAAGTTTGATAAACGCCTGTGGCGCGAGGATCTTTCAGGTAGCATCGCCCACGCGCAAATGCTCGGCGATACGGGCGTTTTATCCCCGGAAGATAGCGCGAAGATCGTCGCGGGCCTGAAGGGGATCTTCAAGGATCTGGAGTCCGGCGCGCTTCCAATCGACGCTTGCGCGGAGGATATCCACACGTTTGTCGAGCAGGAACTTACGCGGCGCATCGGGGACGCGGGCAAAAAACTGCATACCGCGCGCAGCCGCAACGATCAGGTCGCGCTGGATCTGCGCCTGTGGCTAAATGAGCGGATCGATCAGACCAAACGTGCGCTGTCGGAATTGGAAGATACCTTGCTTACCCTGGCAAAAGCGCACACGCAAACGCTGATGCCGGGCTATACGCACATGCAGCGCGCCCAGCCGCAGGTTTTCGCACAGCACCTGCTTGCCTACGGGCAAATGTTCTTGCGCGATTACGACCGGCTTTGCGACGCGCAAAAGCGCACCTGCATCTCGCCGCTTGGAAGCGGGGCTTTGGCGGGCACGGGATACGCGATCGATCGGGAAACGACCGCCCGCGCGCTCGGCTTTACCGCGCCTTGCGAAAACGCGCTCGACGGCGTGTCCGACCGGGATTTTGCCGCGGAATTTCTGTTCTGCGCCTCGCTTGCCATGACGCATCTTTCACGACTTTCGGAAGAGCTCGTGCTCTGGTCGAGCGCGGAGTTTTCCTTTATCGAACTGTCCGACGAATATTCCACCGGCTCGTCCATGATGCCGCAGAAGAAAAACCCGGACGCCGCCGAACTGTGCCGCGGCAAAACGGGCAGGGTGTACGGCGATCTGATCGCGCTCCTGACCGTTTTGAAGGGCTTGCCGCTTGCCTATCAAAAGGATCTGCAGGAAGATAAGGAGGCGGTGTTCGACGCCGCCGACACGCTGTTATCCTGCCTTTCGATCACAAACGGGATGCTCTCCACTATGCGCGTCAACGCCGACGCGATGCGCGCCGCCACGCGCGACGGGTATCTGACCGCGACCGATCTCGCGGATGATCTCGTGAAAAAAGGCGTGCCCTTCAGGGACGCCTACGCGATCGTCGGAAAACTGGTAAAGGGCGCCGCCGCATCGGGCGAGCGCCTGGAAGACTTGCCGCTTTCGACCCTGCGGGGCGCCTGCGATCGGATCGGGGAGGACGTGTATGAGGTGCTGGACCCCGAAAAGGCGGCAAAGCGCCGCAGCTCGTTCGGCGGTCCCGGCGACGTGGACCGGCAGCTCTCTGCCTTACAGAGCGCGCTGGAAAGCCGCAAAGAACAGGCGTGAAAAACCAAAAAACAAGACCGGTTTTCCGGTCTTGTTTTTTGCATATTTTTTTGCTTTTTGGTACACTTTTTCCGACAAATCGTCGCTTTGGATCGTTATATAAGTGTAAGGAGGATCCAATATGTCGAAAACTGCATTGCGTACGGATGCGGATTTCGAGGCGTTTTATGAAAGACACTGGAAATACGTTTACCGCCTTTGCCTGACGTATCTGAAAAACAGAGCGGATGCGGAAGACTGCACGGAGGACGTGTTCGTCAAAGTTCTGGTGGGTGATTTTTCGTTTGAGGATGAAACGCACGAGCGAAAATGGATCACGCTTGCCTCGATCAATCTTTGCAAAGACAAGTTAAAGAGTTACACACAAAAAAAAGTCGTCTTTTTGGAAGACGGCGATATGCCGGAGACTGCTGCGATAGAGCCGGAAGATCATTCTGACGTGTTGGCGGCGGTCATCGATCTGCCGCCGAAGCTCAAAGACGTTGTGTGGCTTTACTATTACGAGGGGTATTCGACCGACGAGGTTGCCGCTCTTTTGAAAAGGCCGCCGTCCACCGTGAGAAATCAGTTGAAAGATGCGCGAAACCTGTTGAAATCCGTATTGGGAGGTGATTTTCGGTGATTGAGAACGAAAAAAGACAGATCCGGGAATCGATCGACGCGCTTGCTTTGGATCGGGAGATCAAGGTGAGAATGCTGGAAAATATCCGGCAAAAAGCGGACGCTCTGCAAACAGGCTCCGACGCAAGAACAGAATCCGGCAAAAATGAACCCGCGCGGAGGCGCGGAGTCTTAAAATGGGCGTTGCCCTTTGCCGCTTGCCTTGCGATTTTTGCAGTTTTGTTCTTTGCGGTCCCGAAAAGACAGGAACCCGCGCCTTTGCCTGAAACCGATCAAAC
>CADBPF010000084.1 GCA_902796545.1 uncultured Ruminococcus sp.
CGCCGGACGGTCGAAAAACTCTATTCGGTCCTGGACGCGCTTCCCGAGGACAACGTCTTTCTCTGGCTGCATTTGCCGCACGTGATCTTGGGGCGCGTCAGCTACGGCGACGATATGGATCTCTTTGATGAGATCGTCGGGCATCTGCGCGCCCGCTACGGCGACGAGGCGATCCACGTTTCCGCCGATCACGGGAATATGAACGGCGAAAAAGGGATCTATACCTACGGCTTCCACGTCTATGAGCCCGCGATCCACATCCCGCTTGTCACCCCGCGGATCGAGGGCAGGGAGCGGATCGGATTTTTGACGAGCAACACGCAATTATCCGAGATCCTGTTTGACAAAACGATCACCGAGCGCGAATACGTGCTTTCGGAATCGACCTATTATCTCCAGCCGAACCGCCGCACCGCGGTCTTGTGCGGGGACCACAAATTGATCCGCAATAAGCTGGACGGCACCGAGGAGCTCTACGACGTTTGCTACGATCCCACCGAGGAGCGCAACCTATTACATCCGATCCTGCGCGATCGCGAACGCCACCGCGACGTGGTGCTCAAAGAGGTTTATTTCTATCCCGGCATCGAGCAGACGGACGCGGTCTATGAACGCCTAAAATCGATCATGGATTCCGTCTGGCGCATGGGAACGCCGAAAGAGGAGCGCAAGGCGCGCCGGAAATACTGGATCATCCAGAACGTGCTGCCGAAGCTGCGCAAACTGAAAGGCAAACCGAAGGAAACCAAAGTCTATCGAAAGTAAGACCGGAAATCCGGATACGATTTTATGGAAGAACAGAAAAAAGCTGAAAAACTCAATTTGAAAAAAGTTTCCGTAAGCGGACTTTTCTTCCGGTTCATGGAACGGGTGCTCGCGCAGCTCGTGAGCACGCTCGTGTCGATCGTGCTCGCCCGGATCCTGATGCCCGAGGAATACGGCGTCATCTCGCTCATTACGATCTTCGTGACCATTTGTTACGTGTTCGTGTCCGACGGGTTGAGCAGCTCGCTGATTCAGAAAAAGGACTCGGACGAATTGGACTTTTCCACGATCTTCTGGGTGAGTCTCATACTGTCGCTTGCGCTTTACGCGCTCTTGTTCTTTACTTCTCCCCTGATCGCCGCGTATTACGATATGCCGATCTTAAGCCCGGTATTGCGGCTCGTGGCGCTCAGGATCCCGCTGTCCGCCTTCAACTCGGTACAGAGCGCCTACGTTTCCAAAAACTTCTTGTTCAAAAAGTTTTTCTGGGCGACGCTGACCGGAACCCTGGTCTCCGGCGTGGTCGGGATCGTGATGGCGCTGCAGGGCTTCGGCGTCTGGGCGCTCGCGGCGCAGGTTTTGACCAATCCTTTGATCGACACCGTGTTCTTGTTCTGCACGATCAAATGGCGCCCGAAGATGATGTTCTCCTTTGCCCGCTTCAAATCGCTCTTCTCCTTCGGCTGGAAGATCTTGGTCGGCGGGCTCATTACCAAGACCTACGAGGAAGTGCGCGGGCTCATTATCGCAAAAGAGTATTCCTCCGCGTCCTTGTCCTATTACAACAAGGGAAAACAGTTCCCGGGGCTTTTGGGCAACAACATTTCCGCCACGATCTCAAACGTGATGTTCCCGGTCTTTTCCAAGATCCAGGACAACCGGGAGAAAATGCTCTACTCGGTGCGCCGCTCCATGCGCGTGGGCGCGTATCTGCTCTCCCCGGTGCTGATCGGCTTTGCCACGATCTCCGAGACCTTCGTGCATCTGGTGCTGACGGATAAGTGGCTGCCCTGCGTGCCGTTTATCTATATCTACTGCGCCACGTTTTTGCTCAAGCCGATGAAGAACATCAGCAAAAACTCCGTCAAGGCGCTCAAACGCAGTGATATCGACCTTGCGATCAACGTGGCGGAAAAAGTGATCGGCGTCGCCCTGATTGTGGTCTGCGTGTTCTGCTTTGCCGGCAACCCGAACGGTCCTTTGTACCTCGCGCTCAGCGCGCTCGTGACCTACGTGATCGCAACGATCGTCAATATGATCGCAAACGGGAAGCTGCTCGGCTATTCGCTGATCCAGCAATTACGCGA
>CADBPF010000085.1 GCA_902796545.1 uncultured Ruminococcus sp.
AAGCGTTACGCTCCCCGGCAACGTGAAAACGATCGCAAATCAAGCCTTTTCCGGATGCACGGCGCTTACAAGCGTGTTCCTGCAGCCGGACGCTTTGCAGATCGGCGCGGGCGTTTTTTCAGGCTGCGAAAGCCTCTCGGAGATCAGCCTGCCCGACACGCTGGACAGCATTCCCGCGTTTACCTTTGAGGGCTGCAAAAGCCTATGTGCGATCAGCATCCCCGATTCCGTCGGATCGATCGACTCCGCGGCCTTTTCCGGCTGCGAAAGCCTGTCTGTGGTCAGGCTCCCGAAAAACCTCAAGGTGTTATCCGACGGAGTGTTCAAGGCTTGCGCGTTCGAGGAAATCGAACTGCCGGAACAACTCACCGCCATCCAGAGCCACGCTTTTTCCGCCTGCGCCCATTTGCGTGCAATCAGGCTCCCGGAAGGTCTGACCGAGATCGGAGGGGAGGCGTTTTCCGGCTGTACGCAATTATCGGACATCAACCTGCCGAAGAGCTTAAAGACGCTCGGGCGCATGGCTTTTTACGGCTGTAAGAACCTGACCGCTCTGTGCTTTCCCGAAACGCTGAAAATTCCGGATCTGGGCGCCTTAAACGGTCTGGATCACTTAAAAGAACTTACCGTTCCGGTTTTCTACTACTCCCTGAACGCTTTGTTCGGAGATAAGATACCGGAAACGCTGGAAAGTGTGACGATCCTTCCCACGAATACGCCGATCCCTTCCGACTTTTTTCAGAATTGCACCTCGGTCAAGCGCATTTTACTCCCGGACGGCGTCCCCTCGTTTGGCAGATCGGCGTTTGCCGGATGCACCGCGCTGGAACGTATCGAAATTCCGAACAGCGTAACGGAGCTTCCGCAAAACCTGTTTTACCATTGCACGTCGCTTACCGCCGTCACGATCCCGGAAGGCGTCACGCTGATCGGGCAAGCCGCCTTTGACGGCTGTGAAAGCCTTTCTTCCGTCACGATCCCGGAAAGCGTGACGAAGATCGGCAAATGGGCGTTTCGCTCTTGCGTCAACCTAAACGAAGTGAAGATCTACGGCTCCCCCGTTTTCGGTGACGAGGGCATGGAAAACGCCTTGTCCACGGAAGTCTTTTCCAAGCACGCAAAGAACCTGATCCTATACGGCAAATCAAACAGCTCGGTGGAACGCTACGCAAACGAGCACGACCTTACGTTCAAGCCGCTTGCGGATCCCGGTCTTTTCGTGATCCCCGCGCTGATCGCGGTCGCGGCGCTGATCTGCGGCGCGATCCTTTTCTGGCGAAAAGAAACCCGATAGAGAAACCCCGATCCGGAAAAGAACGGCTCAGACACCGATTGTACTTTGAAGCAGTCGGTATCTGAGCCGCTTTTTTTGCGGCGCCGCGCACGCGTATTCGACCTTGTTTTTATCCTGCTTCCTTTATACTGGCGGCATGGAAGAGATCCGATACCTCGATTTATATTTTCTGTTCAATTTTGCGGCAGACGCGCTTGCGCTCTATTTATGCTGCCGTATCCTGCCGCACGCGATCCGGTTTTGGCGTCTGGCGCTTTCCGCGCTTTCCGGGGCGCTCTGCGCCTGCGTGCTCTGGATCCTCTCCCCGGGGTTTTTGATCAACTGCGCCGCGTTTTGCCTGTCTCTGCCGCTTTCGCTCAGGGTCGCTCTCGGGCGGACGGACCGGCGCACGTTTTGGCGCGCGAGCCTCTTTTATCCCGCGACGCTCTGCCTGATCGGCGGGGTCTTATCCGCTTTTGGCGCGCTGATCTCGGTCAGCGGCGCGGCGCCTTCGTTTCTTGCGTTTCTCGCGCTCATTCTGTTTGCGTTTCTTTTGCTGATCCGGTACTGCCGCGCCGTTTCCCGAGCGACAAACGCGCGCGTCTGCAGCGTTGCGATCACGCTTTCCGGCAAGACCTACGTCTGCGCCTGCCTTTGCGACAGCGCGAATTTCCTGCGCCACGAGGAGAGCGGTCTTTCCGTGATCCTTGCAGGCGCGCACTTCTCCGCCCGCGCTCTGGCGCCCTCGGAGCTTGCGCAATTTGCCTTTGCGGGACAAGAAAAGCCGCCCGACGGCAAATCGAAACTCTATCCGATCCCCTATCGCAGCGCCTCCGGCGCGGGGCTTCTCTACGGGATCCGCGTCGAAGCGATCGCCCTGTGCCGCGGGACGAAAAAGCTGCCCCTGCCGGACGCGATCCTCGCGCCGGATTTCCGGATCCCGGATTTTTCCGGCTGCGATCTGCTCCTGCCGGCGGGCTACCCCGAACGAGTCACAGAGAGGAAAAAAGCATGCTGAAATTCTTAAAAGCATTCGCAAAGCTGTTGGCAAAGCTCCTGTTTGGGGGAAAACGCCCGGGAGAGGTCTTTTACTTAAACGGCACGGACGATCTGCCCGCGCCGCTCGGTCCCGACGCGGAAGCGCAGGCGATCGAGCAGCTCTTTTCACCCGATCCGAAAGCTTCGCAAAACGCGCGCGACACGCTGATCTCGCACAATCTGCGGCTGGTCGTCTATCTGGCGCGGCGGTACGAAAATACCGGCGTTTCCACCGAGGACCTCGTTTCCATCGGCGTGATCGGGCTGATCAAAGCGATCGCCACCTTCAAGCCGGACAAAAAGATCAAGCTGGCGACTTACGCCTCCAAATGCGTGGAAAACGAGATCCTGATGTTTTTGCGCAAAACGGGGAGCCTCAAGCGCGAGATTTCCATCGACGAGCCGATGAACGCCGACCCCGAGGGCAACGAGCTTACCCTATCCGACGTGCTCGGCACCGACGGCGAGGAGATCCACAAAAACCTCGTGGAAGAAGAGGAACGCACGCTGATCCGCGCCGCGCTTGCCACCTTGGACGAGCGCGAGCGCACGATCGTCGCCCTGCGCTACGGGCTGAACCCCGCCGAGCGCGAATACACGCAAAAAGAGGTCGCGGACAAGCTTCATATCTCCCAATCCTATATCTCCCGGCTGGAAAAACGGAGTTTAGAAAAGCTCAAAAAGAAATTAAGCTCCTAAATTCGCACAAACGCGCGCTTTTTCCTTGCATCCCGCGCCGTTTTTGAGTATAATGGACGCATGAAGCGTTTTTATCCCGACTCGTACTTTCACTCCGTCTGGGAACTCTCCCCGGAATTTTTCCGCGCGCGCGGGATCACGCACGTGATCTTCGATATCGACGATACGCTCGTGCATCACTCGCTTGCCTCCCCATCGGACGAGGTGATCGCGCTTTTTGAACAACTGCAGACGGCGCAGATCACCTGCGCGCTCATTTCCAACAACGTAAAAGAACGAGCCGAGACCTTCAACCGCCCCCTAAACGTGTTCTACACCTATCTGTCGCACAAGCCGCAAAAGCGCGCGATCCTGCCTTTTTTGGAGCGCTTCGGGGTCCCGCCCGAACAGATCGCGCTGGTCGGCGATCAGATCTTCACCGACGTGTGGCTTGCCAGGCGCACGGGCGTGTACGCGGTCCTCGTGGATCCGATCGGCAAATTCCAAACGCGCTTTTTCTATTTGAAGCGCGCCCTGGAAAAACCGATCCTGCGCTCGTATTTCAAGCACGTCGGCAAAGAAGTTTCCCCCAAAACCAAGAAGAAAAAATCCGCAAGAAAGAAGTGACTGTTATGAACGCGATCCAGAAGCTGCAGCAAGGTCTGTCCGAAGAAACCTGCGCGTTTGTCGAGAGCGAAGTCAACCGCCGTTACCTCTCCGGCTTTGCCTCCACCGAAGGGCTGATCCTCGTATTTCCCGACGCCGCGCATTTCTTTTTGGACTTCCGCTATTTTGAAATGGGCGTCAACGCGCAAAACGCGGGGATCATCCCGAAGGATCTGACCCTGGAGCGCGACTACACGCTCTCCCGCATCAAAGAGGTTTTGGCGGCGCATCAGGCAAAAACCGTGCTGTTTGAGGACGAGCGTATGACCTGCGCGCGCCTTGCGCGTTTGCAGAAAAACCACCCGGATCTCGCCTTTTCGCCGATGGGCGAACTGATCGAGGAGCTGCGCGCTTCCAAAACGCCCGAGGAGATCGCAAGGATCCGCGCGGCGCAGCAGATCACGGACGCCGCGTTTTTGCACGTGTTGGATTGCTTTTCGCCAAACGCGACCGATACCGGGCTCGCCGCGGAGATCGACTGCTTTTTCAAGCGCGCCGGCGCGGAAAACGCCTTTGAAACGATCCTTGTTTCCGGCCCGCGCACGAGCCTGCCGCACGGCACGCCCTGCGGGATGAAGCTTGTGAAAAACGGGTTTGTCACGATGGATTTCGGCGCGAAACTCGACGGGTACTGCTCCGATATGACGCGCACGGTCGTGTTCGGCAAGGCGACGGACGAGATGAAACGCGTCTATCAGACCGTGTTTGACGCGCAGGCCGCGGGCTTTGCCGCGATCCGCGCGGGCGTGACCGGAAAAGAAGTGGATCTTGCCGCGCGCAAACTGATCGACGACGCGGGCTATCAGGGCTGCTTCGGGCACTCGCTCGGGCACTCGCTCGGGCTCGAGATCCACGAAAACCCGAATTACAGTCCGAGAAGCGAGGCGATCATCCCCTGCGGGGCGGTTTTGAGCGTGGAGCCCGGCATCTATCTGGAGGGAAAATTCGGCGTGCGTATCGAGGATATCGCCGTCGTGACCGAAAACGGATACGAAAACCTGACCAAAAGCGAGAAAAGTTTGATCGAGCTTTGATTTTTCTTGCAATTTGACAAAAATTGCGCTATAATGACGGAAAAGAAACCAATCGGAGGAAAGTTTTATGGTATCAGCAGGCGATTTCAGAAACGGCGTTACCTTTGAAATGGACGGAAACGTGATGCAGATCATCGAATTCCAGCACGTCAAACCCGGCAAAGGCGCCGCCTTCGTCCGTACCAAGCTGCGCAACGTCATCACCGGCGCGGTGATCGAAAAAACCTTCAGCCCCACGGAAAAATTCGAGAACGCGTACGTGGAACGCAAAGAGATGCAGTACGTCTATGAGGACGGCGGTCTGAACTACTTTATGGACAACGAGACCTACGAGCAGATCCCGCTCGGCAAAGACGTGATCGGCGACGCGCTGAAATTCGTCAAAGAGGGCGAGAACGTGCGCGTGCTTTCCTACAAAGGCAAGGTCTTCGGCGTGGAGCCCCCGAACTTCGTCGAGCTTGCCGTGACCGCGACCGAGCCCGGCGTGAAGGGCGATACCGCGACCGGCGCGAGCAAACCCGCCACTCTGGAAACGGGCGCGGAGATCATGGTCCCGCTCTTTGTCAACGAGGGCGACGTTTTGAAGATCGATACGCGCTCCGGCGAATACCTGGGCCGCGTCTGATTCGATAAAGGAGGAAATACGATGTCTATCGGAGAAAAAGTTGCCTATCTCAAGGGTTTGATGGAAGGTCTGAAGCTGGAAGACAACGACCAGAACCGCATTTTGAAATCCATCACGGACGTGCTGGAAGAACTGGCAGGCGAGGTCGAGTCTTTAAGAAGCGACACGGACGAATTGACGGATTACGTGGACGAGCTCGATTACGATCTCGGCGAACTCGAAGAATACGCCTACGGCGACGAGTGCGATTGCTGTGACGACGACGAGTCCGAGTATTGCGACGGCGAATGCGATTGCTGCGACGAGGAAGACTGCGAAGACCGCATGGAGCCTGCCGCGGAAGATCTGCCGGCGGACGGCGCAAGCGAAAACTGAAACCCCGTTTCTCCCCCCGCAAACGCGGGGGGAGAGTTCTGTTTTTCGGAGGAATTATGAGCGAATACCATTTGCATCTGGATCCGGGCGCCGTGGGACGCTACGTGCTCCTGCCCGGCGATCCCGGCCGCTGCGAAAAGATCGCAGGTTATTTCGACAAGCCCGAATTCGTCGGCCAAAACCGCGAATACCGCGTGTATTCGGGCTATCTTCTAAACGAGAAGGTCAGCGTTTGCTCCACGGGCATCGGCGGGCCGAGCGCCGCGATCGCCATGGAAGAGTTGATCCACATCGGCGCGGACACCTTTCTTCGCGTCGGCACCTGCGGCGGGATCGCCATGGACGTGCTCCCGGGGGACGTGGTGATCGCGCTTTCCGCGGTCAGACAGGACGGCACGAGCTTCGAATACGCGCCCGCGGGCTACCCCGCGACCGCGGATTTTCACCTGACCACTTCGCTCTACGAGGCGGCGAGAGCGCTTGAGATCCCCGCCCACGTCGGCGTGGTGCAGGCAAAGGACTCGTTTTACGGTCAGCACGATCCGGACAGTATGCCCGTTGCCGCGCACTTAAACGAGCTGTGGAGCGCCTACAAGCGGCTGGGGGTCTTGGCAAGCGAGATGGAATCCGCCGCGCTGTATTGCGTGGCGGCGGCGAGAGGCGTGCGCTGCGGCGCGGCGTTTCACGTGGTCTGGAACCAAACGCGGCGCGACGCGGGTCTGATCGACGAAAACGCCCTCGACCCCGATCGTTGCATCCGCACCGCGATCGAGGCGCTCCGGCTCCAGATCCGAAAGGACCAGGCAAAATGAACGATTCCAGAGAGGATATTCTGAAAAAAGTCGATCACACGCTCTTGCGCCAGGACGCGACGCGAGAGGAGATCCGCACGCTTTGTGAGGAGGCGGTCGCGTTTTCCACCGCTTCCGTCTGTATCCCGCCGCGATTCGTGTCCTTTGCCGCGGGGATCCTCGCAGACCGGCTTCCCGTCTGCACGGTGATCGGCTTTCCGCTCGGGTACGCCACGACCAAAGCGAAGCTTGCGGAAGCGGAGGACGCGCTGCGCGCGGGCGCCAAAGAGCTCGATACCGTGATCCCGGTCGGCGCGCTCAAAGACGGCGAGGAGCAGCTGATCTTCAACGAGTTGTCCGCCCTGAAACGGCTCTGCGGCGGCTTTTGCCTGAAAGTGATCGTGGAGACCTGCCTTTTGACGCGGGAGGAAAAAATACGCGTCACAAAGCTCGTGCGCGAGTCCGGCGCGGACTATATCAAGACCTCCACCGGCTTTTCCAAAGCGGGCGCGAGCGTGGAGGACGTAAAGCTCTTTCGTTCGATCTGCCCGGATCTGAAGATCAAGGCGGCGGGCGGAGTGCGCGATTTTGAATTCGCAGAGCGGCTGCTTTGCGCGGGCGCGGACCGCCTCGGCGCAAGCGCTTTGGTGAAATTATGCAAGTAAAGCGCGTGTTTCTGATCGTGCTCGATTCCTTCGGGATCGGCAACGCGCCGGACGCTGAAGATTTCGGCGACGCGGGCAGCGATACCTTAAAAAGCTTAACGCGCTGTCCTTTCTTTTCGGTGCCGACTCTGACAAAACTCGGGCTGTTTTCGATCAACGGCACGCCGGATGCGGCGCACGGCGAGCCGAAAGCGCGGGTCTGCCGCCTCTTGGAAAAGAGCCGCGGCAAGGACACGACCGTGGGGCATTGGGAGCTTGCGGGGATCGTCAGCGAAAAGCCCTTCCCCACTTATCCGAACGGCTTCCCGGAGGAAATCATGGACGCCTTTTGCCGGGCGACGGGGCGCGGATATTTATGCAACCGGCCCTATTCCGGCACCGAGGTGATCCGCGATTTCGGGCGCGAGCACGAACAAACCGGAAAATTCATCGTTTACACCTCCGCGGACAGCGTGTTTCAGATCGCATCGCACGAAAGTATCATCGAGCTCTCTGAGCTCTACCGCGCCTGCGAGCGCGCGCGGGCGATCTTGACCGGAGAGCACGGCGTGGGGCGCGTGATAGCAAGGCCCTTTACCGGCGCCTATCCCAACTATGCGCGCACGAAAAACCGGCACGATTATTCGCTTGCGCCGCCAAAGAAAACCATGCTCGACTACCTTTCGGAATCCGGGCGCGAGGTGCTCGCGATCGGGAAGATCAAAGACATTTTCGCATCGCGCGGGATCACGCGGCATATGCCCACCGGCTCGAACGCGGAAGGCATGGCGGCGCTCGACAGCGCAATCAAGGAGGATTTTCGCGGGCTTTGCTTTTGCAATCTGGTGGATTTCGATATGCTCTACGGGCACCGCAACGACGCGCCCGGTTACGCAAAAGCGCTCATGGAATTTGACGCGTGGCTGGAAAGCTTTTTACCAAAGCTTGAGCCGGACGACGTTTTGATGATCACCGCCGATCACGGCTGCGATCCGATCACGCCCTCCACCGATCATTCGCGCGAATCCGTTCCCTATCTTGTGTACGGCAAGCAGATCCCGCCCGGCAACGCGGGCGACTTCGATACCTTTTCCGCCGTCGCCGCGACGACGCTTGATTTGCTCGGTATCCGAAACCCGTTTTCCCACGCAAAACCGATCCTGTAAGGAAAACCGCCCGGCGCTGCCGGGCGGTTTTTTCTGTTGTCTTTTATCAAAAAAGCCCGCGAACGCGGGCTTTTTTCTTATCCCTCGTCGTGGAAGACGGGTTCCTCGTCGTTATGCGGGGTATCCAGGTCGTCCTCGGAATAATAGGGGTCGATCATATATTTTTTCATGACCGGGTACGCCGCGTAGATGCTGATGAAGGTAAGCAGCGTCGGCGTGAGCAAAAAGGGCAATATCGCGCCGAGCGGCATGAAGACGATGAACAGCACGACGTTGAGCGCGATCACGAGCCCGCAGGCGATCAGACCCACGATATTGCGCTTGATCCCCGCCACCGTGAGGATATAGGCGTTTTTGATGATCTTCCAGACGGAAAGCTTGAAGGTCACGAGCAGCTGATAGAGATAAAAGCGCATCATAAGATACAAAAGCACGATAAAGAGCGCGAGATAATACATAATCAGATAGCCGAATCCGCCGCTTGTCAGCCGCAGATAGGAAAAGAGCGAGCCCGCGAACAATACAAGGATCAGCACGTCTAAAATCCCGAGGAGAAGCGCTTGCCGGAAATTCTTTTTGATCGCGCCGAAATACTCTTTCAGATCGGTATATTCCCCGCGCACGAGATTGCGGATCACGTAGCTCAAGCCCGCCATGGAGGGCCCGAAGGTAAAGAGCGTAAGGGCGCTGATCGCGTATAAAATATAGGTCGTCGTACTCGCGTAGCCCATCGTGGCAAGCGAGCCGGACACGCCCCACAACGACGCGCTGACCGGTGAAAAGCCGTAGCGGGACAGCCCGAACGCGATCTGCTGGGTCTCGCCGGTGCTCACGAATTGCTGAATATCGAATCTCCCGGAGAGCGCCAAAAGCGCCGCGATCAGAAAGAAATTCGAGAAGAAAAAGATCAGATTGAGCATCACGAGCATCGAAAACTTTTTCGTAAGCGCGGGGAAAAACCCGCGCAGTGAAAAGCGCCGCTTCTCGTATTCCGCCGCGTCCGCTTTCGTAACGCCGCGTCCCGGCTTCTCGTAATTGACGAGCTGAAACCGTTTTTTTCGCTTTTGTGCCATAAACGTCCTTTCCCTTGATCTACCAGATCCGCATCAGCGCCGCCTGCGCCAGACACAGGCAGAACAGCCCCGCGGCAAAGCTTGCAAAGAGCGCAAGATACGATCCCAAAAACCGCAAATTGACGGTGCGTTCATAGTACGGCGCACAGAAAAGCGTGCCGCCGAACGCCGTTTCCGATTCGTCCCGGCGCTCCGCTTTGGGCGCGAACAGTTTGATCGAAACGGCGGCGGAAAACGCGTACAAAATCAAAAGCGCCGGAGTGAGCAGGAGCATCCCGCAAAGATAACCGAAGAGATGCGAAAGCGTGTGCGCCTGCACAAGATACGCGATCAGAAAGCGCAGATACGCGCCGTGATACAAAGCGCTTACGACCGCGCAAAGACCGCCGATCAGCGGCGCGTAGATCGTGACCCCGAACGAAAACGAGAGCAGAAACAGCGGCAAGAGCGTGCGAAACGCAAAAAAGGCGCTCTCAAAAATCCCGCCGTTTTGTCTTGCTTCCCAATGGATCGCAAAGCGCACGCAGGCGTCGATCCCGGAGGCGGTCATACAATAAAAGGTGCAGGCGATCACCGCCGCCAAAAACGAAAAAAAGTATAAAACCGCGTAAATGCGGTTTGCGCGCAAATAAGTCCGGTACCGCGCGCGCAATCGCGCGCTTTTTCCGGCGTCGATCCGCCGCGTTTCCGCCACCCCCTCATCAAAGAGGATCCTATGCGGGAGGGCGGTTTTCTATACTATTGGGAAAGCTCCTTCGCGCGGCGCGTGCAGGCGTCCATCGCCTCCGCGATCATCTGATCGAAACGGTATTGGTCGAACACACGGATCGCTTCCAGCGTCGTGCCGCCGGGCGAGCAGACCATTTCGCACAATTCGTCCGGGCTTTTGCCGCTCTTTAAGAGCATCTCCGCCGCGCCCTCGAACACGCGGGCGATCACCCGCACGGACTCGTCGTAGGAAAAGCCGCTTTCGACCGCCTTATTTGCCATCGCCCGGGCAAGGTAGAAAAGATACGCGGGCGAGGAGCCGTTCAAGGCGATCACTTCGTTTAACTGTTCTTCTTTGAGTTCCAGCACCATGCCGAGCGCGGAAAAGAGATCGCGCACCATAGAAAACTCTTCGTCCGTCACGTCCGCGCCTTTGGCAAGCGCGCACACGCCCTTGGAATAGAGCATCGGGGTGTTCGGCATTGCGCGGACCACGTGCGCGCCGGGCAAAAAGGACCGGATATAGTCGGTGGAAATGCCCGCGCAGATCGAAACGAACAATTTATCCTTCGGATCCGCGCCGGAAAGAGACTCCAAAAGCGCGGGCAGGATCTGCGGTTTGACCGAAAAAAAGACGATCGACTCACCCGCTAAAAGCGCTTTCGGATCCGCGTAGCGTTTTGCCGCGCCGAAGCGCGCGTATTGCGAAACGTTCGGATCGTATAAGCCGATCTCGGTTTCTTTGCAGAATTTCCCGGTCACGCCCGCGGCAATGGCAAACGCCATATTCCCCGCGCCCAAAAATCCGATCATAATTCCTCCTTTACGCTTTGGCGCTATCAAAAGAAAGTCCGTATTCCGAAAGGAACTCCTCCCAGGTATAGACCGGCACGCCGAGCGCGCGCGCTTTTTCCAGCTTGCTGCCCGCGGCGTCCCCGGCGATGAGCGCGCTCGTTTTTTTCGAGACGCTGCCGGAGGCTTTCGCGCCCTGATCCGTCAAAAACGCTTCCGCCTCGCTGCGCGGGACCCCGTTCAGCGTTCCCGTGATCACGACGGTCATCCCCTGCAATTTCGTGCCCTGCGCTTTGCCGGTAAAGCGCATATTCACGCCCGCGTCTTTGAGCGCGGCGATCAGGGCGCGGTTTTGCTCGCTTTCAAAGAAGGCGCGGATGAAACGCGCCGAGATCTCACCCACGTCCGGAAGCGCGCACAGATCCTCGACGGAAGCGTTTTCCAGTTCGTCCATCGTCGGAAAGCGCCGCGCCAAAATCAGCGCCGCTTTCTCGCCGACCTGCGGGATCCCGAGCGCGAAAATGAGTTTCGACAAACAGTTAGATTTGCTCTTTTCGACCGCCGCGCGCAGGTTTTCCGCGCTCTTTTCGCCCATACCGTCCAAGGCGGCGATCGCGGCGTAATCCATGTGATAGATACTTGCAAGATCCGAAAGGATCCCTTTTTCCAAAAAGAGCTCCACGCGGGATTCGCCCAAGGTGTCCAGATCCATCGCCCCGCGCGAGCAGAAATGGATCAGCTTGCGCGCGCGCTGGGCGGGGCAAGCCGCGTTCACGCAGCGCCACGCCGCTTCGTCCTCGCGGCGCACCGCCGCCTCCCCGCAGGAGGGGCAGGTATGCGGAAATTCGTAAGGGACCGCGTCTTTCGGGCGCTTACCTAATACCGGACCCAGGATCTCCGGGATGATCTCACCCGCTTTGCGCACGCGCACGGTATCGCCGATGCGCAGATCCTTTTCGCGGATGAAATCTTCGTTATGCAGCGTCGTGCGGGAAACGGTGCTGCCCGAGATGCGCACGGGCAAAAGCTCCGCCGCCGGCGTGAGCACGCCCGTGCGGCCGACCTGGATCGTGATGCCGCGCAAAAGCGTTTCTTTTTCCTCCGGCGGATATTTGTAAGCGCACGCCCATTTCGGCACGTTCGGCAATTCCCCGACAAGCGGTCGTTGGGAAAGCCCGTTGAGCTTCACGACCGCGCCGTCGATCTCGAAATCCAGCGTGTCGCGCGCTTCTCCCCGGCGCAGGATCTCGGAAAACAGTTCCTCGTCGTCCGTGAACACGCGCTCTTCCGGGATCACCTTGAAGCCGAGCTCCGACAGACGCCGGATCGACTCCGCGTGGGTCGCGCACGCAAATCCCTGTGCCGCCTGCAGATTGAACACGAAGATCGACAGCCTGCGCTTTGCCACGATCGCGGGATCGAGCAGGCGCAGAGACCCCGCCGCCGCGTTGCGCGGATTGGCAAACAGGCTCTGCGAGGCTTTTTCGCGTTCTTCGTTTAAGGCGTTGAACACGCTTTTCGGCATATACACTTCTCCGCGCACGCAGAGATAGGGCACTTTTTGAGTCAGATGCATCGGGATCGCGCCGATCGTTTTCAGGTTTTCCGTCACGTCCTCGCCGACCAGCCCGTCGCCGCGCGTGGCGCCGCGGACGAATTCGCCGTTTTCGTATTCGAGCGAAACGCTCAAACCGTCGATCTTATATTCCAAAACGAACTCCGCGTCCGGAACGGATCTGCGGATCGCGGCGAGATAATCGAACAATTCCTCCTTGGAAAACACGTCCTGCAGGCTTTTGAGCGGTACGCGATGCGTCACCTTTTCAAAGCGCTCGGCGACCTGTCCGCCCACGCGGCGCGTCGGGGACAGCGGATCGTCGAACTGCGGATATTCGCGTTCCAGATCCTGCAATTCGCGGAAGAGCATATCGTATTCGTAATCGGAAATTTCCGGATCGTCCAGCACGTAGTACCGGTGCGAATGGTACGCAAGCACCTTGCGCAGTTCTTCGATCCGTTTCTTTGCGTTTTCGCTCATAAGCAAGATCCCTCCGACGATACGGAGTAATTTTACCACGCTTTTGAGCGAAGGTCAAGAAAAAACACTTGCATTTTGTTACGATATATGGTATTATCATATCGAAATTTCGTAAAATCGGAGGGCGGTATGGAACGGGTGATCCTGCATTGCGACTGCAACGCGTTTTTCGCCTCGGTGGAAACGATCTCCCACCCCGAATACGCGCGCGTGCCGATGGCGGTCTGCGGCGATCCGAAAACGCGCCGCGGGATCGTGCTTGCCAAAAACGAGCTTGCCAAGCGCCGCGGCGTCAAAACCGCGGAAACGATCCGCGAGGCCAAGAGAAAATGCCCGGAGCTCTTACTCGTTGCCCCGCATTACGAGCGCTACGCGGAATTATCCGAGCAGATCTTTTGCTATTACCAGAGCTTCACCGATCAGGTGGAGCCCTTCGGATCGGACGAGGCGTGGCTCGACGTGACGCACTCGCGCGCGCTGTTCGGCTCGGGCGAGACCATCGCGGACACGATCAGAGAGGGCGTCAAGGAGCGCTTCGGGATCACGGTCTCCGTCGGCGTTTCCTTCAACAAGACCTTCGCCAAGCTCGCAAGCGACTACAAAAAACCGGACGCGACCACGGTCTTTTCGCCCGCGGACTGGAAAGAAAAGATCTTTCCCCTGCCCGTGGAGGATCTTCTGTTCGTCGGGCACAGCGCAAAGGAAAAGCTGCACCGCTTCGGGATCACGACGATCGGACGCCTTGCCGCGGCGGATCCGGAGTTTTTGAAAAGCGTGTTCGGCAAAACGGGCGCGGAGCTCCACGCGCGCGCAAACGGGATCGACGATAGCGCCGTGCGCGTGTACGGGGATCTCGACAAGCCCAAAAGCATCGGCAACAGTTTCACCTTCCCGCGCGATCTCGAAAGCGAAGAGGATCTGCACGTCGGTCTGCGCGCGCTTGCCGACAAGGTGGCGTCCCGTCTGCGCCGGCACGGGGCAAAGGGCGCGATCGTCACGCTTACCGTGCGCACGCCTGATCTGAAGACCGTTACGCGGCAGGCGGCGTTAGCGGATCCCACCGACTTGTCCGACGAGCTGTTCGACGCGGCGCTGGAGTTGTTGATCAGGCATTTCAAGCCCGGCGTGCCGATCCGCCTGCTCGGCATCAGCGCAAGCCGGCTTTCGTTTGCAAACGAGCCCTGCGAGCAGCTTTCGCTCTTTGAAAGCGAAACGCAAAAGCGCAAAAAACTTTTCCAAAAAGAAACGGCGGTCGATCGGGTGCGCGCCCGGTTCGGCAAATCGGCGCTTTTGCGCGGCGTGATCTTGCAAAACGACCTCGGCGTAAACTGAAAGCGCCCGCGTTCATCCCATCCGGAAACGCCCGGTCCCGAACGCGGCGGCGCCGGGCGCTTTTTTTGTTCAAATCGTGCAAAAGAAAAGATCGGATTTGTGAAAAACGTAAAAAAACGGATCTCGCGCAAAAAACTCACGTTTTTCGCCTTGATTTTTCGGCTTCTTCCTATTACAATAGATATGTCAAAGAATCTCCGGGTGCGTTCCCGGACGAGCAAGGCTTTGCCGCCCGCAGACCCGTTTTCGGACGGGGCGGCAGACAACATCTTCAAATAAACGCATGAATTCCGAAGCAAATTTTTCAGGAGGAACCTATGGCACGTAAATTTTTATCTACTCTTTTAGCCATTCTGATGGTTGCGGGCATGCTCGTTCCCATCTCCGCGGTGTTTGCCGAAAGCCAGACTTTACTGATCACGGCGGCAAGCGACAACGGCGGCACGCAACCGTCTTCGACTGCCCGCGCGGCGATCCCGAACTTAAAAAAGGACGGCGATATCTGGTATTCCAGCAGTTTAACCGGCGGCCGCACCGCGATCGCGACCTACCGCCTGGCCGCCTTTGCCGACGTGGAAGGCATCCGCGTTGCGTTCTACCACGCGGACAACCGCAGCTATACCTTCACCGTTGAGTATTCCGAAGACGGCGAAGGCTGGGACGAAGTGCTCGGCACCACCGCTTCCGCCACACAGTCGAGCTACATCGAAGGCTCCCAGGCGCAGCATTATGAAGACGGGGTTCACCCCCTTGAAACCTTTGAGTTCGAATCCCCCGTTTACGCGAAATACCTGCGCATTCTGGTCACCCGATGCGATGAAGGCACCTCTCCGATCAACTTTGCCGCGTTCCACGTCTTTGAAGCCTACGGCGAATACGATTCGGAGTCCGCTGCGGAACCCGCCGATTACAGCGCAGTCGAAGCCGCGCTGAACGTGGTCAAGGATCTGACCGAAGACTTTTATACCGAAATCAGCTGGCAGAACCTGACCGATCTGATCGAGAACATCAATTACGATCAGGACGTCCTGCATCAGGACGAGGTGGACGGTTACGCGTTGGATATCGAAAGCGCCGTGGAAGGTCTGATCCTTGCCGACGCGGAAGAGATCCAGATCGCGCAGAGCTTTTACAGTGATCTCGGCGGCAGCCCCGCCTGGACCAACGGCTCCATGATCTTCACCGAACCGGAATACAGTCTGTCCGAATACAAAATGAAGAGCAGCGCAAACGACTCTTCTCCCATGACCATCGCCAGTTGGCTGCGCATCTTCTGCGCTCCGACGGACGACGCCGTGATCGATGAAGAATCCGGTATGTACGACAAGTACGTGATCACGAACATCAAGGGCACTCTGGACAGCACGCAGGTCCCCGTGAGCGACGACGAAATGGTGCCGCAGAACGAAAACCTGATCGACGACGACTGGGGCGGATACGGTTTCGTGCTTGCCATCAACGTGAACGCGCACTCCTACTTTGAAGGCAACAAGAGCCAGTACGCTTCCCAGGAATTCGGCAACCGCAACAAGCAGGCTTATGAAAACCTGGCGCTCAGCGTGGGCGATATCGTTTGCCTGCACGGCGTGATCAACCCCTTCTTCGAGACCGGCGATATCAGCGCGGTCGATCTGGACGTGACCGGTACCTGGATCCACCGTTACGGTGAGTTCAACGGTATGGGCGCTCCGGATCCGACCCCGATCTATCGCGTGAGCCCGACCGTGAACGAAAACGCTGATGTGGACGGTCCGCAGTATCTTGCCCGCGACCAGTTTGAAGATTTCTTCTCCAGCGCGACCCTGACCCGCTACGTTGCGCCGCAGACCGCCAATCCCGGCGACGTGACCGGCGACGGCGAAGTCACC
>CADBPF010000086.1 GCA_902796545.1 uncultured Ruminococcus sp.
ATCCGAAACGGCGATCGGATCCGCGTTTGACACCGGGCGCGCGTAACGCTCCAAGAGGGATCTAAGATACTCCGTATCCATCCCCTCGACACCCAAAAGCCCCTCTTTTCCGGGGGTTTTTTTGCGTTTTTCCTTGCCCTCGATTTTGGGCACGTACAGATCGATGATCCGGGTATCCTCCGGCACGATGGATCGGATATGCGCGCGGATCAGCGTACCCGCGCCGTCCGGATCGGTCAGAAGATACAAGCCCCCGAGGGAGGCATAGCGCCGGATCAGCGCGCGCGTTTCACGATTCCGGAACACGCCGAAACCGTCCGTTTTCAGAATCGGCGTGGAAACGAGCAAGGACAGTTTGTTCAAGTCGTACTTGCCCTCGACCACCAAAGCGTAAGGCAGCGCGATCATCGGCGATTATGCGCGTGCAGGATCCGCACGAGCATCTCTTTCAGGATCCCGTCCGGATCGAGCGAGGTGTTTTTCATCAGGGTATCGGCGCGCATACAGAGTTTGAGCGCGTTTTGCAGTTCCGCCTGCGTCCAGAGCCGCGCGTTTGCCTGTAAAAGCTTATAAGGATAATCCGAGATCCGGAATTGCTTTTGCACGCCGGGCGCGCCGGACTTGACCGCGATCAGGTTCAGAAACGCGCGGTTCAGCGCCGCGCAAAGCAGGATCGGCTCGATCTTGGATGCGCGCAGCTTCTCGTAGAAGCGAATGCTCTCGTTTAGCTTTTTTTCCTGCACGGCGCCGGTGAAAAGATAGACCTTTTGCTCCGGCGTTTCCACCGTGTATTCATCTAAAATCGACGAGGTGACTTCCCCGCCCGAGGTCTGCGCGCGGGCGATCAGCGCGGGCAGGATCGTTTCGATCCGTTCCAGAGCGCATTCACAGCGCACCGCGCAGTTCAACGCCGCGTCTGGGGCGATCGACACGCCGCTTTTTTCCAGCTTTTTGCGCAGATAGCCCGCGAGAAACTCCGGCGATTTGCGCTTGAACTCCACGACGCACACGTTTTCCGGCAGATGCGAATACACGTAGCTCGACGTGACCTTCGAGCCGGAATCCTTTTGGATCGACGCCTCGTTTGCCGGATAGAAAAAGACCAGGATCTGATCCTCCGGCGCTTGCCGCAGCGCGGCGCAGAACGCCTCGCCCTCCGACCGGTTCAAAAGCCAGAAGGCGCAATGATCGATCCTGGTATAACGGTATTCCGATAAAAAGGGGATCTCGGACAAGGCGCCTTGCACCGCACGGACGCAGTCGTCCTTCGCGGAAAGCGTCAGACGCTGCACGTTGAACGCTTCGTTCTCCGTGATCAGCTCTTCCAGCCTCCGCGCCGCGCGGCGTTTCAAGAATTCCTCTTCCCCGAAGAAAAACCAAACGCCCGCGGGATGCGTTTTCAAGCGGGCCGCAAAGCCCTCGTCGTCGAGAATGACCGGCATCAGAGCATTTTTTCCGAAAGCTGTTTGCCGCCGATCAGATGGAAGTGCAGATGCGGCACCGACTGACAGCCGTGTCTGCCGACGTTGGTAATGATGCGATAGCCTTCGGCAAGCCCGAGGATCTGCGCGATCTTCGGGACCGCCTGAAAGATCGCGGAAACGTAGTCCGCGTTGTCCGCGTTGATCGCGTCGCAGGAGGTGATATGGAGTTTGGGAACGATCAGCACGTGGATCGGCGCCTGGGGAGAAATGTCGTGGAAAGCCAGGACCTTATCGTCTTCATACACCTTTTTGGACGGCAGTCTGCCGTCTGCGATCTTGCAAAAAGTACATTCGATCTGTGCCATGAGATCCTCTCCTTTTCTTTTCAAACGACCTTGTGTTTATTCCGGCTTGATGCCGCACAGACGCTCGAATTCCGCCTGCGCCGCCGGGATCCCGTCCGGGTTTTTGCCGCCGGACTGGGCGCTGTCGGGCCTGCCGCCGCCGCCCCCGCCGACCAAAGGCGAGATCGCCTTCAAAATGTTGCCCGCGTGACGGCCGGACGCGACCGCGTCCTTTCCGCAGGATGCGAAGAACAGTACCTTGCCCTCCCGGACGGTGCAAAGCACCGCGCAGAGCGCCGGGTGACGGTCTTTCAAGAGATCGGTCAGACTGCGAAGCGCGTCGGGCGAGACGCCGTCAACACGCCGAAACAGGTATTCCAGCCCGTTTTGCGCGACGATCGCCTGTTCCAGTTCGTTTAAGGACGCGAGCGCGAGTTTTTCTTCCAGGCGTTCGATCTCTTTTTTCGCGGCGGCAAGCTGGTTTACGACGCTTTGCGCCTGACTTGCGTTGCGGTGGCGATCCGGCGATTTGAGCGCGTGCGCCGTTTGCTCGGACGCGTGCAGCTCCGCCTCGTAGGTATCCAGAAAATTCATGCCGCAAACGGCTTCGATCCGGCGCACGCCCGCCGAGATCCCGCTTTCCGACAGGATCGCGCAAAGCCCCGCCTTGCCGGTGCGGTCCAGATGCGTGCCGCCGCAGAGTTCCAGCGAAAAATCGCCCATCTTCACCATGCGCACTTCTTTGCCGTATTTCTCGCCGAAGAGCGCCATGGCGCCCATTTTGCGCGCCGTTTCGGGATCGGTGACGACGGTCTCCACAGGCAGATCCTCCAGGATCTTTTCATTGACGAGCCGCGTGACGCGATCCAGTTCTTCCCGGGTCAGCGCGGTAAAATGCTTGAAATCGAATCGCGCGCGATGCTCGTCCACGTACGAGCCCGCCTGCTCGACGTGCGCGCCGAGCACCTCCCGCAGCGCCGCCTGCAACAGATGCACGCAGGAGTGGTTGCGGCGGATCGCGGCGCGACGGAGCGCGTCGTACGAAACGCTGACGGTATCGCCCACGCGCAAAGTCCCGCATTGGACGTTGACTTCGTGCAAAAACACGCCGGAAGCGGTCTTTTTCGTGTCGTTCACGAGCGCGTACAGACCCTGTTCGGACCGGATGATCCCGGTGTCGCCCACCTGGCCGCCGCTTTCGGCGTAGCACACGCTTCGATCCAAAACGACGGTCACGTCGCCCTCGGTCACGGATTCGACCTCGCCCTCGTCGGAAACGATGCGCAAAACTTTCGCGTCCGCGCTTTCGTGATCGTAGCCCAAAAACGCGGTCGGCGCAAGATCCGCGGAATCGTCCTCGTGCGCTTCGTCCCAGCCGCCCGCCTTCACGCGCGCTTCTCTGGCGCGGGTGCGCTGTTCGCTCATGAGCCTGTCAAAGCCGGCGCGGTCGATCGCCGCGCCCTTTTCGCGGCAGAGCTCCTCGGTCAGATCGATCGGGAATCCGTAGGTATCGTAAAGCTTGAAGCACTCCTCGCCGGAGAGAACGCTTTGGTTTTCGGCAAGTTGTTTTTCCAAGATCGACGAGAGCATGGAAAGCCCCTGGTCGAGCGTTTTTTCAAAGCGCTCCTCCTCGGTGCGCACCACGCGGCGGATATAGTCCGCCTTGGCGGACAGTTCGGGATAGGCGTCTTTGTTCTGCTCGATCACGGTATCCACGAGATCCCACAAGAACAGCCCCTTGATGCCGAGCAGTCTGCCGTGACGCGCGGCGCGGCGCAGGATGCGGCGCAGCACGTAGCCGCGGCCCTCGTTGGAGGGGATCACGCCGTCCGAGATCAGAAAGACCGTGGAGCGGATATGATCCGTGATGACGCGGATCGAAATATCGTCCTTTTCGTTCTCGCCGTAGGCGCGGTTTGCGGCAAAGCACACGCGCTCGCGGATGCGGCGGATGGTATCGACCTCAAAAAGGTTATCCACCTCCTGCATCACGCAGGCAAGGCGCTCCAGGCCCATACCGGTGTCGATGTTCGGGTGCTCCAGGGGCGTATAAGTCCCCTTACCGTCGGAATCGAACTGGGTGAACACGATATTCCAGACCTCGATATACCGGTCGCAATCACAGCCAACCTTGCAGTCGGGCTTGCCGCAGCCATAAGCGGGACCGCGGTCGAAATAGATCTCCGAGCAGGGGCCGCAGGGACCGCTGCCGTGTTCCCAGAAGTTGTCTTCTTTCCCGAAATGCGAGATCTTCTCTTTCGGCACGCCGAGCGAGATCCAGATCGCCTCGGCTTCGCCGTCTTCTTCATAAACGGACGGATACAGTAATTCCTCCGGGATCTTCAGATCCTTCGTTAAAAACTCCCACGCCCAGGGGATCGCCTCTTTTTTGAAATAATCGCCGAACGAGAAGTTGCCGAGCATCTCGAAAAAGGTGCCGTGGCGCGCGGTGATCCCGACGCGGTCGATATCCGGCGTGCGGATGCATTTCTGACAGGTGGTGACCCGTTTTCTCGGCGGTTCTTTCGCGCCCGTAAAATACGCTTTCAAGGGCGCCATGCCCGCCGGGATCAGCAAAAGCGAGGGGTCGTTTTCCGGAATCAGCGAAAAAGAAGGCAAGCGCAGATGCCCCTTCGATTCGAAAAATTGAAGATACCGTTCCCTGAGTTCGTTCAATGACAAATGGTCCATGAAATACCGTCCTTTTTGCGTCTTTCCGTGATCAAAAGATTATACCATATCCGGCGCGCAAATGTCAATCTGCATTTCGGCGTGCGGGGCGCGCCCGGAATTGACATTTGCGTGCGTAAATGCTATAATGCAAAAAACTGTACGCGTAAGGATCCGTCGCTTCGCGCAAGCGCTGAAAGAGCGCGTCCGCACGCTGAAAAACGAGGCGTTTTATGGAATACCGGTTTTCCGAAAAAGTTGCCAATCTCAAGCCCTCCGCCATCCGCGAGATCTTCAAGAGCTTAACGGATCCCACGGTCATCTCCTTTGCCGCGGGAAATCCCGCGCCGGAGTCTTTCCCGATCGAGCAGCTCAAGCTCTTGTCCGACGAGATCTTTTCCGATCAGAGCGTTGCGCGGCGCGCCCTGCAATACGGCATCACCGAGGGCTATACGCCCCTGCGCGAATTGATCGCGCGCAGGCTTAAAGAAAAGTTTTCGATCGGAAGCGAATCGGACGAAACGATCGTCACGACCGGCGGTCAGCAGGCGCTCGATCTGTGCTGCCGGGCGTTGGTCAACGAAGGCGACACGGTCTTGTGCGAGCTTCCGAGCTTTATCGGGGCGCTCAACGCCTTTCGCGCCTGCGGCGCAAATCTGGTCGGCGTGCCGCTAAACGAGTCCGGCGTGGACTTAAACGCATTGGAGAACGCGCTGAAAACGAATCAAAACGTGCGCTTTTTCTACACGATCCCGACCTTCCAGAACCCCACCGGGATCACGGCGACACAAGAAACCCGAAAAGCGGTTTTAGAGCTCTGCACGCGCTATCACGTTCTGATTTTAGAGGACAACCCCTACGGCGAGCTGCGCTTTGCCGGCCGCGAGATCCCGACGATCAAGTCGATGGACCGGGAGGGCCGCGTCCTGTACTGCGGCAGTTTTTCCAAGATCCTCTCCTCGGGGATGCGGATCGGTTTTTTGTGCGCGCCGCGTGAGATCGTGCAGAAAGTCGTGGTCTTAAAGCAGGTAAACGACGTTCACACGAATCTCTTTTTCCAGATGCTCTGCGCCGAATTCTTGACGCGCTTCGATCTGGACGGACATATCGAAAAAATCCGCGCGCTCTACCGCAGAAAGTGCGCTCTGATGTTGGACGCCCTGGACCGTTTTGTGGGCGAAAACGCGATCTACACCAGGCCGGAGGGCGGGCTCTTTATCTGGTGCAAAACCCCGGACTTATCTCCGAGCGCGCCGATCGTGCGCGCCTGCCTCAAACAAAAGCTGGCCGTGGTGCCGGGAGAAGCGTTTTTGTGCGACCAAAACGGCGTAAGCGACGGGTTTCGCTTGAATTATTCCATGCCCTCGGACGAGCAGATCGAACAGGGCGCCAAGATCCTCGGACAAGTATTTTCAAACCGTTCACTCGGATAATTAGGAGAACCTATGGACAAGAAAATCATTCTTTCCGCCGCGCAGCCGACCGGCAATCTGACCATCGGCAATTATTTCGGCGCGATCAAAAACTGGGTGGATCTGCAGGACGACTTCGACAGTATTTTCTGCGTGGCCGATCTGCACGCGATCACGGTGCGTCAGGAGCCGGCGGAATTGAGAAAAAACACGCTTTCCACGCTCGCGCTCTATCTCGCCTGCGGGCTGGATCCGGAAAAATGTCTGCTGTTCGTGCAAAGCCACGTGGAAGCGCACACCGCTTTGAGCTGGGTCTTGAGCTGTCAGACGATGTTCGGCGAATTGTCCCGCATGACGCAATTCAAGGATAAATCCCGCAAGAACGCGCAAAACATCAACGCGGGACTGTTCACCTATCCCGTGTTGATGGCGTCGGATATTCTATTGTATCAGGCGGATCTCGTGCCGGTCGGCAAGGATCAGAAACAGCACGTGGAGCTGGCGCGCGATATTGCCGAACGCTTCAACCGGAACTTTTCGGACACCTTCAAGGTCCCGGAGCCCTATATCCCGAAGCAGGGCGCGAAGATCATGTCGCTTTCCGAGCCGGAAAAGAAAATGAGTAAGTCCGACGAAAATCCGCAATCCAGCGTGTATCTGTTGGAGAGCCGCGACGAAACGATCAAAAAGTTCCGCCGCGCCGTGACGGATTCCGACAACTGCGTGAAATACTCCGCCGACAAGCCGGGGATCTCCAATCTCATCACGATCTATTCCTGCGCCACGGGCAAAACGACGCGCGAGATCGAACGCGAATTCGATTCCCGCGGCTACGGCGAGTTCAAATCGGCCGTGGGCGAGGCGGTCTGCGATCGCTTGTCCGGCGTGCGCGCCCGCTATCAAGAACTGATCGGTGAAAAAGACTATCTGATGCAGATCTTAAAGAGCGGCGCCGAACAGGCGCGCTATCGCGCCATGAAAACGCTGCGCAAGGTCTATCGGAAAGTCGGTTTTTTGAGCCCGGAGGCATAAAACGCCATGGAAGAACTCAACACCACCCTGCAGTTTTCCAACACGGAGCTGCTCCTCGGCGCGCTGGCGCTGCTCTTTGCGGGACTGTTATCCTTTGCGCTCACCCCGCTTGCCAGAGAGATCGGCTTCAAGATCGGCGCGGTGGACGTGCCGGACAAGGTCCGCCATTTCCACAAGGAGCCGACTCCGCGCTGCGGCGGGCTTTCGATCTTCCTTGCGTTTTTTGCGGGCGTTCTGATCTTTGCGCCGCTGACAAACGAAACGATCGGGCTCTTGCTCGGCACGCTCGCCGTGCTCTTACTCGGGCTTGCCGACGATAAATACCGCTTAAAACCCTGGGTGAAGTTTTTGGGGCAGATCGCCGTTTCGCTGATCCCGATCGCGTTCGGGATGCGCATCGAGCACATTTCGCTTTTGCACCGCGAGATCGAGTTCGGCGTCTTCTCGATCCCCGTGACGATGCTCTGGATCATCGGGATGACCAACGCGGTCAACTTGATCGACGGGCTCGACGGGCTTGCCTGCGGCGTATCCGCGATCTCCTCGGTGGCGCTTCTGATCTGCGCGATCGTGAGCGCCCAGGTCTCCGGAGTGCCGCTTTTGATCGCGATCCTCGCGGGCGCCTGCATCGGGTTTTTGCCCTTCAACGTTTCGCCCGCGAAGATCTTTATGGGGGATTCCGGCGCGCTCTCTTTGGGCTTCGTGCTTTCGCTACTTTCCATGCAGGGCTTTTTCAAGGTCAACGCGTTCTTTTCCCTGCTTCTCGTCTTTGCGTTCCCGCTCGGCGATACGGTCGTGTCCTTTTTCCGCAGGATCTTCCACAAGGGAAGCCCCTTTCAGGCGGATCGCAAGCATCTGCACTATAAGCTCGTGGATCTCGGCTTTTCCCAGCGCGGCGCCGTTTCCTTTTTGCTCACCTTTTCCGGCATTTTCGGTGTTTCCGCGGTGCTCTTTTCCATGCGCCGCTATCTGGAAAGCGGCATCAGCGCCGCAACGGCTCTGATCGTGCTTTTCGCGGTCTATTTCGCGTTCCGCGCCAAATCAAAACACGTTTCTGAACCGGTCGCAAAACAAGAGGACAAGCAAGGCGAGGATCAACGGTAGATCCGGCTCCTGCGTGCGAAAACACGCGGCGTACAACACGACGACAAGCAAGATCTCTTCCGCGCCGACGCGGTTTTCGGTGAAAAGCGAAATCCGTGTTTCCGGCGCGGTTTTGCTAAAAGAAGCGTTGAACGGCGCGGCAAACGGGGTTTTCCCCGGCAGGCGGCGCACGATCTCGCGTTTCGATTTCGGATCGTATTCGCTTACGTACATGGTTTTTCCTCCGTCGGGCGCTGCGGGCGGATGATTTGCGTCAGCTCCAGCACGCGCAAAAGCGTCAGGATGCGGTCGAGCGCCGCTTGCCTGTCCTTGCCCAAAAAGGGGCGCAGGGACTCTAAAATCTCGCGGCGCGTGCTGCCGCTTTTGGATAAGTTCGCGGTTCCGGGCAAAGCCGCGCCGATCAGCGGCCCGAGCAGTTTCAGTACCGATTCATCCACGTTCGTCCTCCAAAGCATCCATCACCGTGCGCAGCTTTTCCTCGCCGAGCGCGGCGATCATCGAATCCACTTCCTCCTGCGTGAGCGATTTTGCCCGCTCTTTGAGTTCCGGCAGGTTTTTCAGAATCTCGCTTATTTTGATTTTCGGTACGCCGAGCGCCGAAAGCACCGAAACGACGCTTTTTTGCAGGCTTGCTTCGTCCTGCGACAGGATCGTCTGCAGGCGATCGTAAACAGTTTCCATCCGATCCACTCCTTTCCTTTGGAGTGTATGCTTCCCGACCCAAAGAGGTACCGCCGTGCAACGGACGCCCAAACGTGAAACGAAAAAGCTCTCCGCGCTGATCGCGGCGCTTTTGCTCTGCGCCGCGCTTTCGTTCTTTTTCGGCTCGCGGATCCCCTACGGCGTGATCCTGCAAGCCTTTTCGCTCTGCCTTTTCTCCGCCTTTCTGTTTTTGTGTATCCGCTACGTACTGCCCGAATACCGCTACGAGCTGGATGGCTCCACGCTCACCGTGCGCCGCGCCTACAAAAGCGGCCGCGTGATGACGCTGTGCCGGCTCGATCTGGAAGAATTGATCTCGATCGAGTGCGCGCACGGCTTGCCGGACGATAAAAAGTCATACGATCTCTGCTATAATTTCTGCCAGAACCTCTTTTCCGAAAACCGGATCCGCATCCTTTTGATCTTCAACCGCAAGCGCGCGCTGCTTTTGCTCGACTACGACGAAGTGCTGTATCGGGCGCTGTCGGCGCTCCCCGTTCTTCCGACAGGATCCGACAACGATCGACAACGGTAAGAAAAATCGAGCGGATTTTTCATTTTTCTCTTGACATTTGGCAAAAAATGGTATATCGTAGTGTCAGACCGAGGGAGGTACGCTATGGTAACCAGGAAAATTGACGAATTGGGGCGGATCGTGATCCCGCGCGATTATCGGAGGGCCCTGGGGCTGACTCCGCAGACCCCTTTGGAAATGGAACTGAACGGCGAGACGATCGTCGTGCGCAAAAAAACGCGCAGCTGCGTGCTCTGCGGCGCGCCCGCCACGGAGCGCTTTGAGATCGAGCTGTGCGACGATTGCATCCGCAAGATCCAAAAGCTGTAAGAAGAACACTTCAAAAAAAGCCGAAGACCGTTTTGGTCTTCGGCTTTTGATTTTTGCCCCTCAATTTTCGATCGCGTGGGTGCGCAGGTAGTTTTCCCAAACGTCGTAGGCGTCGCGGTTGATATGCCCGTAGCCCTCTCCGAGGTCGAATTTCGGATCCAGCGCGCCGGATTGATCCTTCAAGGCCTCGGCGCTGTTCAGAAAATACACGCCCTCGTACGCCGCAAGCCCCGCGAGCAGCAGATTCGAGCGGTTGATATTGCGGTTGGTGAGCTTGACCATATTCGCTTCATACGCGTGCGTCAGCGGCGGCGTGGACTGGATGATGATCTGCGCGTTCGGGCAGGCGGCTTTCAGATCTTCGATCAGACGCGCAAAGTACCGCAGATAGTCCGAGGAGTCCATGAGCATGGAGTTCGTGCCGATCGTGATCACGATGCGCTTGGGCATCATCTCACGCATCGCTTCGGCAAAGGTCGCGGGTGCGCCGGAAGACAGGCTTACGAGCTTGTCCTCTGCGGCGTTTTGCGGATTGATCGAGGCAACGCCGTAGATATGGCTGCCATCCAGGTTGGAAAAGCGGTGCATATACAGCGTGATCGAGTCGCCGAGATAATAGCAATCCCGATAATACGCTTCTCCCGCGTCGGAGGTCTCCGGCAAAACGGCGTTTTCAAAATAGCCGTCCAGGGAAAAGCCCGCAAGATCTTCGAAGTCGATCCCGAGCGAATCCACGTAGGGGATGATCTCGGAAATACTCGAAAAAGTCTTGACCGGCTTTAAGGCGTCCAGAGACGCGCGCAGCGCCTCGGCAAAGCCGTTGACCGTTTCCTGTTCGCTTGCGTCCAGCCCGTAACGGATCGCGTTTTGCGCGTCCTGCACGGCGCGTGCGCTCTCACGGGTATAGTCCGACAGATCCTGCGGCACCGCGTCAAGCGCGGCAAAAACCGCGCTGTAATCCGCTCCGGTCGGAGCATCCTGCGTCGGCTCCTTCGGGTCTGACCCGGGCGTTTGCGCGCTTTCAGGACCATGAGGAGAGCTTACGCAGGAAACAAGCGAAAAGAGCCCAAAAGCGCAAACCAGGATCAGCGCGAGAATCGTTCGTTTCATGATGACTCCTTACGACTGCGCGTTCGTGGCGTGGGTGCGCAGATCGCGGATCCACACGTCGTAAGCGGAGGCGGTGATATGGAAGCCGTCGCCGTTATCGTATTGGCTTGCAAGCGCTCCGTTATCACCTTTTAAGTCTTTGGCACTGTTTAAGAACCACAGTCCGCGATATTCGGCAAGCCCCGCAAGATAGAGATTGAAACGGTTGATCTTTTCATTGGTCGGATAGTTCTTGCCGATATCGTATTCCGCGCTCAAGGGCGGGGTGGATTGCAGGATGATCTCGGTGTTCGGGCAACCCTCTTCCAGTTGGGTGATGAAGGCGTCGAAAAAGTAAAGATAGGTTTCCGGCTCCATCCACATGGAATTCGTGCCGATCGTGATCACGATGCGGCCCGGCTGCAATTCGGTCATCGCCTCGGCAAAGGTGGCCTCCGTGCCGTTTTTGAGCGCGGCGAGCTTCTTGGTGGCGGCGTCCTCCGGGGTGATCGATTCCTTGGCGTAAACGAGCTCCGTCGGATGCGTGGAGCGGCTGCGCATGTGCAAAACCAGACTGTCGCCGATATAGACCGTTTCGTTTTCGTAGGCGTCGCCCGCGTCGGCGGTCTCTTTCAAGAGTACGCCCTCAAAATACGGCTCCATGGAATAGCTCGGCAGATCCTTGAAATCCAGCCCGAGCGAGTCCACGTAGGACACGATCGCGGAAAGCGATTCAAAGCGGTTGGTGCGCGCGGCGGGCGCTGCGGGAGTTTCGTTCGTCCCGGACGGATCCGCGGCGACGGTGGTCTGCGAAGGATCCTGCGGCGCAGTCGTGCTTTGGGACGCGGGGGCCTGCGGCGCGGCCTCCGGCTTTTTTACAAGCGCCGAGACGATCAGCACCACGCCGACGATCAGCGCGATCACGAGAATCAAAAGGATCGCCACGGCGGCGGGGCGCAGGGTGCGCCTCTTCGGGGCGCGGCGGGGCGGATAGCCCGGCGTGCGCGGAGCGTTGGGACGATTCGGGACACGATTCATAAGATGCCTCCTGTTTTTTGAAAAATCCGGGTCAGTTTGCCAGATCCAGGATCGCGGACGCGATGATCTTGGCGTTCAATATCAAGTGGTCGATCTTCACGTATTCGTTGGCGCAATGGATGCGGTTGTCCTCGCCGGGAAAGCCCGGACCGAAGGCGACGCCGCCGTCGATGGAATGCACGTAGGTGCCGCCGCCGATGGCAAAGCACTTGCCGCGAAGCCCGGTGAAACGCTCGTAAGACGCGATCAGGGCGCGGATCAGTTCGCTGTCCTCCGGTACGTGGTGCGGAGAAACGGCGTCGTATCGTTCCATCGTAAACGGCGTGTTTTCCAGCGCGGTAAGCAGTTTTTCCTTTAAGCCCTCGCAGGTCTCGCAAAGCGGGAAACGCACGTCAAAGGACAATTCCCAGACGCCGTCGCGCAGGCTGGACAGCCCTAAATTCAGCGTCAAAGCCCCGGAGACCGCATCGGACGTTTCGATCCGAAAGCCCTCTCCCGCGGTATCGCCGTAGGGGGCGAGCCGATGGAGCGCGCAAAGCGCGGGATAGGCGGGATCCGTTGCCGGCAGGACCTGCAAAAGCGCGGAATAAAGCGCGCGGATCGCGTTTTTGCCCGCGTCCGGCACGGAGGCGTGCGAGGGGACTCCGCGCACGGTAACGGTATCGCCCGAAACGCTTGCTTCCAGTTCGGGATCCAGCTTAAACAAAGCGTCAGTCAGGCGCGCGCCGTCGAGCCCGCAAACCGTCGCACCGGCGTTCGGCGCGACCATATTGATGACTTCCCCGCCGGAAAACGCCGTGATCGCGCTGTCTTCCAGGTTCGTGCGGAGCGTAAAGCGCGCCATTCCCTTTTCGGTATTGACGACCGGATAGTCTGCGTCCGGCGAAAAGACGGTTTTCGGGATCACGCCCTTTGCCTGACAAAACCCGATGTCCGCGCTGCCGGTCTCCTCGCAGGTGCCGCAGATCAGGCGAACGTTTCGGGAAAGCTTCACGCCCGTCGCCTTGAGCGCGGCAAGCGCAAAGAGCGCGCTGGCAAAGGGGCCTTTGTCGTCGGTCGCGCCGCGGCCGTATAACACGCCGTCGCGCACGGCGGCGCAAAACGCGGGCGTATCCCAGCCCTCGCCCGCGGGCACGACGTCCAAATGGCACAAGACGCCGATCTCCGGCACGCTATCCGAGGGGATATAATCGATCAGACCCGCGGTATCGTGAAAGTTTTGCGCGTGAAAACCAAACTCGCGGGCTTTTTTCAAAGCCGCTTCCAGACAGCCGAGCACCGCGGCGTTGGGCGTCTCTCCCGGGATCTGTCCCGGATCCGCCACGCTTTCATAGGAGATCAGATCGGACAAAAAGCCGACCAGCTCCTCTCTGTGCTCCTCGATCCATTGCAGATAATCCATGATTGCCTATTCCCATTCCACATTTTCGCGGTCCGCGTCCAGAACGACGCGCGCACCGTGATAAAATCCGTAATTTTCCTGAAGATGCCCCGCGGGAAAGCCCGTGACGCAGGGGAGCGTTTCCGGCACGGTCGAGCGGAGTGCGCGCAAGATCCGCGCTTCGTCCCCGCAGTCCGTGAAGCCGCCGAAGATTACGCCGGATACGCGATCGAAAACGTGCGCAAGCTTCAGTGCGGTCAAGACCCGGTCGATGCGGTACGGGGTCTCGCCCACGTCCTCCAAAAAGAGGATCGCGCCGGACAGATCGGGCAGATACTCGCTTGCCAAAAGCGAGGAGACCAGGGTCAGATTCCCGCCGATCAGGATCCCCTCGGCGCGGCCGGGAAAGAGCGCTCGGATCCCGCGGGAAGCGTCAAAACGCGCGGGGACGCGGCGAAACAAAAGGTTTTTTAGGTGCTCGTACGCGGCCTCCGGCAACTCGCCGTAGCGAAAGGGCATGGGCGCGTGCAGGGTGACGAGCCCGGTCTTGCGATAGATCGCAAGGTGCAGCGCCGTAATATCGGACAAGCCCAAAAAGAGCTTCGGGTCGCGCGCGATCGCCCCGTAATCCAAACGATCCAGAATGCGCATACAGCCGTATCCCCCGCGGATGCAGAACACGCCGCGGATCGCGGGATCGGAAAACGCCCGGTTCAGATCCGCCGCGCGCTCCTCGTCGGACAGGGAAAGATAGTCCTTTGCCGTCGAGGCGGCGGAGGGATACAACTGCGGCACAAGCCCGAGCGCGGCAAGCGCCCCGAGCGAGCCTTCGATCTTTTCCGCGCCGGAAACGGGACTCGCGGGCGCGATCAGCGCCACGCGATCTCCGGGGACAAGGGGTGAAAACAACGGCATAAGCACTACCTCACAATTCTTTATTATACCCGCAAAAAATGCGCGTGTCAATCACACGCTTCGACCGGTTTCGCGCCAAGCGTCTGCTATTCTACCGTCAAAGGAGGGATACCTTTGGATCTGGAATACAAACGGGAAAACGATACGGTCACCTTCTTTTTACAAGGGGAGATCGACCACCACGCGGCGCAGGGTCTGCGGCAGGAGCTGGACCGCAGGATCACGGCGATGGGCCCGGAAAAAGTCGTTTTGGACCTGTCGAAAACGGACTTTTTGGACAGCTCCGGGCTCGGGCTGATTTTAGGGCGCGTGCGCGTTGCCGAAACGATCGGCGCAAGTCTTTCGGTCACCGGCGCCAACCGGCGCATCCGGCGCATTTTGGAGCTTTGCGGCGCGAAAAACTATCTGGACTTCGCCTGAAAGGAGAAACACGTGAAACGAACTCTTTTAAGAAGCGCGACGGTGTCTTTCGACGCAAAAAGCGAAAACGAATCCTTGTCGCGCATTTTCGTTACGGGATTCGTGCTGCCGCTCGGACTTTCCGCGGAACAGCTTGCGGATCTCAAAACAGTCGTGAGCGAAGCGGTGACCAACTGCATCGTACACGCCTACCGCAGCGATCCCGACGGCAGGATCCGGCTTTCCATCAAATACTATTCAGACGGACTCTTGCGTATGACGGTCAGCGACCGCGGCTGCGGGATCGAGGACGTGAAACAGGCGCGCGAGCCCTTTTTTACCACCGACCGTGAACACGAACGCTGCGGGATGGGCTTTGCGATCATGGAGACCTTTATGAACCGCCTGCAGGTCGTCTCCGAGGTCGGCAAGGGAACGCGCGTGACGATGGAAAAGCGTCTGAACGCCGCCTAAAAAAATGGACGAAACCGCCCGTTCCGAAGCGTTTTTCCAACATATCGGCCTGGTCTATGCAGTATCCCGGCGTTTTCTCGGCCGCGGCACGGACTACGAGGATCTCGTGCAGATCGGCGCGATCGGGCTTTTGCGCGCGCTGAAAAACTACGATCCGGCGCGCAAAACCGCCTTTTCGACCTACGCCGTGCCCGTGATCGCGGGCGAGATCCGCTCCGCTTTAAGGGAAAACACGCGCGTAAAGCTGTCCCGCAAGGTCTTAAAGCAGGCTGCCGCCCTGCGGGACGCGCAGAACACACTCGGCTGCGACGCGCCGATCGGGATCCTTGCCCAAGCCGCCGGGCTTTCCGAGGAGGAAGCGGCGGCGGCTTTTTACGCGCTCGATCCGCCGCAGGAGCTGGACGGCGAAACGGCGACCTTTGCCGATCCCGCGACGGAAACGGACTTTGAGCGGCTCTACGACCGCATGACCGTGCAGGCGGGATTAAAACATCTGTGCGACGCGGACCGGCGGCTTTTGGCGCTTCGCTACGATCACCGGCTCTCCCAGGAGCAGACCGGGCGGATCTTGGGGCTTTCGCAGGTGCAGGTCTCCCGCGCGGAAAAGCGAATCTTACGGTTCTTGAGAGAAAAACTGGCATAGAAAAAACCGCATCCGGCGATGCGGTTTTTTCCTTTGCTTTTTCTTATCGGATCTCCACGCTTCGATGCGTGCGGGCGGACTCGTAGATCGCGTCCAAGATCTTCATCAGCACCACGCCGTCCTCGGCGGGAGCAAGACAGGGCGTGCCGTTCAGACAGCAATCCGCGAAATGCTCGATCTCGCCTTGGAACATCTGGACGCGCTCGTTTTTCGCCAGTCCCTGCGGGGTCATATTCATATAATAGTCGTCCACCACGCCGTAGAGCTCCACGTGATCGTCCAGCTGCAGGGCGGATTTCGTGCCGAACAATTCGATCTTGCCGACGTTGTCCTTCAGATTCAGATTGAAGCTCGCCTCCACGTGCAAAACGAGCCCGTTGTCAAAGCGGATATCCGCGCCCGCGAAATCCTCCACGGTGTAACGGAAATCGAATTTGCCCGCAAATTCATAGTCGCGCTTATAACCGCCCTTAGGGATATTGTGTTTGGCGCGGTTGCGGCCGAGGTTGTCGAAGGTGTAGCCATAAACGCTCACGGGCATGGGGCGGCCGGTCAGATAGCGCACAAGGTCGATCACGTGCACGCCGAGGTCGATCAAAGGCCCGCCGCCGGAAAAGCTTTTATCGCCGAACCAGCCGCCGGGACAGCCGTTGCGGCGCAGGTACTGCGCTTTGGCGTAATACACGTCGCCCAAGGTCCCGCCGGTATAGAAATTGCGGATCACCTCGCTTGTGGATTCAAAGCGGCGCACGAAACCGATCTGCAAAAGCTTGCCGGTCTCGTTTGCCGCGCGCTCCATCTCCAGCGCCTCGGCGGTATTGAGCGCCATCGGCTTTTCGCAAAGCACGTTGAGCCCCGCGCGCAGTGCGTCGATCGCGATCGGCTTATGGGCGGAGTTCCAGGTGGTGATCGAAACGGCGTCCAGATCTTCTTTTTCAAACAGCTCACGATAGTCGGTATAATATGCGCCGATCTCGTATTTTTCCGCAAAAGCCCGCGCCTTGTCCTCCAACAGATCGCAGCAGGCGACAAGCTTTGCGTTCGGGTGATTGTTATAAGCCTCCGCGTGGCTTCTGGCGATCCCGCCGCAGCCGATGATCGCAACTTTCAAGATTTTTTCCATGATGGCGCTCCTTTGAATCCGGTTTTTCTCATTTTACAACAGTCTGTGCGAAAATGCAACAGCGCAAAAGGCCAATCGCAAAAAAAGGCCCCGCACTTTCGTGCGGGGCACTTTTTCAAGACTTATTCGTCCGGGTTGTCCTCGATCGGATCGAAGGGGACGGAAGCGGTGATGATATCAGTCTTGTCGAATTCGTCGACGGAAATTTCCGGTTTCACATACTTTTTCATGGTAATTCCCTTTCTCGACTTAGTCGATCACGACGCTCGCAACGTCCGTGTAAACGGTGCTCGTGGTGGAGCCGTCCGTGTAGGTCACGTAGCCGCGAACGAGCCAGGTACCGGTCTTGCCGGTGCAGTCCTTCGTGAAGCCGACCACGTCTTTGGAGGCGGCGGCGGAGGACACGGCCTGGGTCACGGTATTCAGAGCCTTCGGAACCACGAGGTCGCTGGCGGTCGCTTTGCGGGTGACCAGAACGCCGGTCTCGGCGATGGTGTAACCGTCGGCAACGCTGCGGCTCATGGTGAAGTAGAAGGTCTGACCGTTTTTCACGAGGTCGATCTTCGCGGCAACGGCGACGGGCGCGGTGCCGGAGGTCACGGCTTCGAGGGTGCAGTCCTTATCGGGAGCTGCGAAGGTGTAGGAAGCGTCGGTGGAAACGA
>CADBPF010000087.1 GCA_902796545.1 uncultured Ruminococcus sp.
TTTGGCTGCGGAAGAAGGATTCGAACCCTCACAAACAGAGTCAGAGTCTGTCGTGCTACCATTACACAATTCCGCATCGGCGCAAGGCGTATTGTATCACAGCCCGCGCTTTTTTGTCAAGTGCTTTTTACAAAATCGACTCGCGCAGTTTGGCGATCGCTTCGTCAAAGCTCATGCCCTTCACGAACACGCCGGACGAGCCGCCCACGAAAATGTCCGCGCCGGCTTTTCGCAACAGCTTCGCGTTTTCAAAGCTCACGTTGCCGTCCACCTCGATCTCGATCTTGTCGTAGCCGCGATCCAAGAGCATCTGTTTGCATCTGCGCACCTTTTCGATCGACTGCGGGACCATTTTCTGTCCCGCAAAGCCGGGATTCACGCTCATGATCAGGATCCCGTCCAGATCGGGCAGCACTTCCTCCAACACGCATAAAGGCGTTGCCGGATTGATGGCGAGCATCGCCTTGGCGCCCGTGTCGCGGATGCCTTTGAGCACGCGCTGAACGTGGACGGTGCTTTCGTAGTGGATCGAAACGTATTCGCCCGGCTGGGGCGCAAACCATTTGAATTTTTCATCCGGGCGCTCGATCATCAAATGGATATCGAGCGGGATCTTCGAGAGGCGGCGCAGGTTTTTCGCGTAGTCCACGCCAAGCTGCATATTCGGCACGAACTGACCGTCCATCACGTCGATATGCAGATACTCGATTTGGTTTTTCTCAAAGTTTTTGAGCCCCTCGATCATATCCTCCAAGGGCATACACATCATGGAGGGGGCGATTTTGCCTGCCATGGCGTTCTCCTTTCGCTTTTACGGATGCACGATCACGCGCAGTCCGTCGTGACTTTCGGCGGTGTGGATCGCTTGTTCGATATCCTTTAAGTCAAAGCTGTGGGACGCGAATTTTTTGATCGGCATCACGCCGGAGGCGATCAGGTCCACGGCTTTTCCGTGCTGCACGGGGGTGGAGCCGTGGCTGCCGGTGATCATCAGTTCTTTATAGTGGATGATATTCGTGTCGAGCGTAACGAGGCTCGCGTTTTTCGGCAGCCCGCCGAAAAAGTTCACGTAGGCGCGGTTTTTCGCCATTTGGATCGCGTCGATCTGCGCGTTGCCGGAGGGGCAGGCGGTAAAGAGCACGTCCGCGCCGAGCCCGGCGGTCTCGTCGAGCACGCGCTTGACGCTGTCTTCGGTGCCGGAGCAAACGTAAACGTCCGCCGCGCCGAGCGCTTTGGCTTTGTCCAGTCTCGGCTGACTGCGGTTGACCAAAATCACCTTTGCCGCGCCGGACAGACGCGCCATCATGCAGAGCATCATACCGATCGGACCCGCGCCGATGACCACGACGTTGTCGCCTAATTTCACGGGCGCGCGTTCAAGCGCGTTGATCACGCAGGCGAGCGGCTCGGCGAGCGCGCCTTCGTCAAAGCTCACGTGATCGGGCAGGATATGGATCGGGCCGTAGTTGACCACGGTCTTGTTGAGCAGCACGTATTCGGCGAAGCTGCCCGCGAACTGATAACCCATCGCGTAGTTGATCTGGCAGTTGTTGCCGATACCCGCCTCGCAGAAGGGGCATTCGCCGCAGGGCACGTCCGCGCCGATGGCAACGCGATCGCCCACCTTGAATTTATGCACGTTTTTGCCGACCTGCACCACCTCGCCCGCGGCTTCGTGGCCGAGGGTCTGGGGCGGGTTCACGCGGGAGTTGCCGCTGTGGAAAATGCGGATATCGCTGCCGCAGACCGCGCAGCTTTTCACGCGCACGAGGATGCTGTCGTCATCCGGCACGGGAGTCGGGATCTCTTTGACTACGATCTTGTCGATGGCTTCATATACGCTTGCGATCATATCCGATTGCTCCTTTCAATCCAAGAAGAACATTTCTTTCACGGTGAAATTGTTGCGGTCCGCCATGTGCTTGAAGGGTGCGATCCCTTCTTCCAGACGGTGTTTTCCCGTGATCATTTCGTTTAAGTTCAAGGAGGGCATGGCGCCAAGCGCCGCGACCCAGTCGTTTTTCTTGTCGCTGTACGAGGAATTCCAGGTGCCCTTCAGAGTGAGCTGCTTGCGCAGGATCTCCCAATAGGCTTTCTGCGAGAGGGTCATTTCCTTGATCGGGTTGCCCATCAGCACGATCTTGCCGAACGTGGCGGCGCATTTCAGACAGTTTTCCAGGGCGGGGGAAACGCCCGTGCCCTCGATCACGAAATCGGCGCCGCGACCGGAGGTGAGCGCGTTTACCTGCTCCGTCGCGTCTCCGGAGGAGTCGATTACGTCGGTAAAGCCGAGTTTTTTGGCAAAATCGAGTTTTTTCGGGTCGATATCGGCCAAGATCACCTTGCCCGCGCCCTGCGCTTTCGCCACTTTCGCAAGCAAAAGCCCGATCGTGCCCGCGCCGAAGATCAGAACGGTCTCGCCCGGCGTCACGCCAAACTGCCCGAGCGCGTGGAACGCCACGGCGCAGGGCTCGCACATGGCGGCCTCCGCAAAGCTCACGCCGTCCGGGATCGGCACGAGGTTCCAGGTCTTCACGCATAAGTATTCGGCAAAGCCGCCGTCGCGGCGGGAGCCGTAATAGTCGTAATGCTTGCATTGCGCGTATTCTTCCATCGCGCAGGGCTCGCACGCTCTGCAGGGCAAGAGCGGGAACACGGCAAAGCGTTTGCCCGAAAGCGCCGGATCCGCGTCTTTGCCCAGACCGACGACCTCGCCGGAAAACTCGTGTCCCGGCACGGTGGGGAAGTGGTAGGTCCCTTTGGTCAAAACGCGCTGGATATCGCTGCCGCAGATGCCGGCGGCGCGGATCTTGAGCAAGACCTCGTCCGGTTCCGGGACGGGGATCGGGCGCTCTTCATACCGCAGATCGCCCACCGCGTGCAGCGCAAGTACCTTCATCGTGTCCGCCATAAGTTACTCCTTGATCCATTGACGCCAATAGCGCACGCTTTCCGCCAGATCGGGGATCACGCGATAATCGGTGTCGTGGTGTTCTCTGTGAGAGATCTCCAATAAGAACAGGCAATCGTCTCTGCCGGTCTTTTGCAGTAAGGGGATCAGCTTTTCGCCCTTGATGATACCGTCCTTGTTCGTTTCCGGGATGAACGGCGAGTGATTCGATTTGTTGAGCACGGTCTGCTGCAAATGGATCACGGGCGAGACGGGACCTAATTTTTCCACCCAGAAATAGGGATCACGCTGATTCGGATCCGGCGCGTGTCCCACGTCCAGACAGACCTGAAGCGGCACGCCGCAATCGGCGTTCACGCGGTCCAAAAGCTCCTGCGTGTCCTCGACCGTCGTTGCCATTTCGCGCGGCACGCTCATCGGCTCGAAGATCAGATATTCATAGCCCAGCTCCTTTGCGCGCTTGGAAAGCTTTTGCCAGGCTTTCACGCCCTCTTCCACGATAAAGGCGCGCTTGTCGGGATCGTTGTAGGTGTCGAAGGTCAAGATCCCGAAATGGCTGCCGAAGCTTTTGGCGCCGAATTCCGCGCCGATCTCCATGTATCGGCAGAACCAGTCAAACCAGATCTTGCGCGCTTCTTTATCCGGGCTCAGAAGATGATTCACGCGCGTAAAGGCGCTCGTGAACATACTCGCGATCGTGATATTGTGCGCGCGCGTGGATTCCTTGATGCGGCGGATCTGGCTTTTGATATAATCCTCGGGCAAAAAGGCGTTCAACAGATCGGCGACGAACTGCACGTAGCGCACGTTCAGATCTTCATCGACGATCTTCGACCACACTTCCGGCTCGATATATCGGTTGATGGCAAATCCCAGGTTGGTCCCTAAACGGTACATAACTCGCTCTCCTTCAAATGACTCGATTGATTTCCACGTTCTATTATAGCGCACCGGCGCACGGGGAACAAGAGGAAAAACAGAAAATTTTTCACTTTTTTCGCCCCTTCTTTTATCCCATTTGCCTTGACAGAGTTTTTGCGCGCTCTTATAATAGAGGTACCGATAACGTTTGAAAAGAGGCATAGTATGATCGAACTTGAAAAACTGGCACAGATGAGCGACTATTACGGCTCCGATCCCACCCTGGTGCTTGCCGGCGGCGGCAACACTTCCTATAAAACGGCGGACGTTTTGTACGTCAAAGCCTCCGGCTTCCCGCTGTCCGGGATCCGTCCGAACGGCTTTGCCAAACTCGACCGCCACAAACTGCAGGAGCTGCTTCTGCGCGGCTATCCGGAGGATACGCCGAATATCGACACCCAGTTCATCGACGACGTGATGGCGACCCGCCTGCCCGGCGAGGACAAGCGTCCGAGCGTGGAGGCGCTGTTGCATCACAGCTTTGATTTCCCTTACGTTTTGCACCTGCATCCCACGGTGATCAACTCGCTTACGAGCGCGATCAACGGCGAGGCGGAAGCCAAGCGCTTATTCGGCGACGATTGCGTCTGGGTCAAGCTCGTGCATCCGGGTTACGGGCTTGCGCGGTATTGCTACGATCTCCAGCAGGAGCACAAGGCGCGCTTCGGCGTGTATCCGAAATTCTTGCTTTTGCAGAATCACGGCATTTTCATCCCGGGCAACAGCCCCGAGGAGATCGGGCGCGTGCTGGACGACGTGGTGAGCAAGATCAAAGCCTGCTACGACAAGACCTGGGACGCGGACCTTGCCCCGATCGATACCGAGAGCTACGGCGCGGTGAAGGCGGCGCTATCCCCGTATTACGGCGAGATCCGCTTCTGCGGCGAAAAGAGCGTGCTTGCCATGTGCGAGAACATCAAAGCGGCGGCGGGGCTTTTAAAACCCTATAACCCCGATCAGATCACCTATTGCCGTTCGTTTCCGATGTACTGCGCCGATATTTCCAAGCTCGACGCGGATATGAAGGCGTACGACGCCGCGCACGGCGGACTGCCCAAGGTCGTCATCGTGGAAAAGGTGGGTCTTTTCACCTGCGGCAAAGACGCGGGCGAGACCCAGCGCGCCATGCTGTTGTTCGTGGACGCGGCGAAGATCGCGTTTTTCGCCTCCGCTTTCGGCGGCTATCATCAACTGCCGGACGCGTTTACCGATTTCATCGACCATTGGGAAGTGGAAAGCTACCGGCTCGGCGTTGCCAAGACCGCGCTTTGAAAACCGAAAAAAGCGGCGCGAAAGCGCCGCTTTTTACAACAAAGGAGAGTTTTATGAAACACGCGCTTGCCATCGATCTCGGCGCCTCGACCGGTCGGGCGATCCTCGGCGCTCTGGACAGGGGCAAACTGACCCTGACTGAGATCCATCGCTTTGAGAATCTCCCGCGGGACGCGCAGGGCGCGTTTCGCTGGGATCTCGGCGCGCTCTGCAAGGAGATCGACGCGGCGCTTGCCAAGGTCAAAGAGATCTGCGTCCCGGATGCGATCGGCATCGACACCTGGGGCGTGGATTTCGGGCTTCTGGACGAGGCCGGCGAACTCTTGGAGGAGCCGCTGCACTACCGCGATCCGTCCTCGATCGGTATGGTGGAATCGTTTTGTAAACGCGTTTGCGAAAAAGAGCTTTACGAGCGCACGGGCTTGCAGCTCATGCGCATCAATTCGCTGTTCCAGCTCGAAGCGGCGCGCCTGAAACGCCCGGAGATCTTTTCGCGCGCGCGCAAGATCTTGATGATGCCGAGCCTGATCGCAAGGCATCTGACGGGAGAGAGCAAAAACGAATATACCGCGCTTTCCACCTCGCAGCTGATCGACGTGCGGACCAAGACCCCCTGCGAGCCGGTATTGAACGCGCTCGGACTTACGCCCGATTTTTGCGGCACGATCTTAAAGCCCGGCGAGATTTTCGGCACGCTGCTGCCCTCCTACGGGCTCGGCGCGGTCCCCGTCGTCGCCGTCGGGATGCACGATACCGCAAGCGCGGTCGCCGCGGTCCCCGCAGAAGAACGGGATTTTATCTATATTTCCAGCGGCACCTGGTCGCTGTTCGGCACCGAACTGGAACAACCGGTCACGACCGCGCGCGCGCAAAGCGCGAACCTCGCAAACGAGGGCGGCGTATTTGATAAGATCCGCTTATTGAAGAACATCATGGGTCTGTGGCTCATCCAGGAATCCCGCCGCGAATACAAGCGCCGCGGCGATACCGGACTTTCTTTTGCCGATCTGGAGCGCGAAGCGCGCGGCGCCGGAGCGTTCCGGTCCTTTATTCTGACGGACGATCCGTCCTTTGAATTGCCGGGCGATCTGCCCGGGCGCGTGGCGGAGTATTGCCAAAAGACCGGCCAGCGGATTCCGGATACCCGCGGCGAGGTGATCCGCTGCATCTACGAAAGCCTTGCCATGCGCTATCGGCAGACCTTGGAGGATCTCGAAGAAGTCTGCGGCAAGCGCTTTTCCTCGATCCATATCGTCGGCGGCGGCGTCAAAGACGATTTTCTTTCGCAGTTTACCGCCGACGCAACGAAAAAACCGGTCGTCGCCGGTCCCGCGGAAGCGACCGCCACGGGCAATCTCATGCTGCAGTTCTACGCGCTCGGCGAGGTGCGCGATCTTGCCGGGATCCGCAAGATCGTGCGCGAGAGTTTTCCCGTCAAGCACTTTGCCCCGCAGGATACCGAACTCTGGGATCAAGCCTATCAGCGCTATCTTGCGGTAACGAGTAAGGGATAAATCCAGACAATAACATGAGCCCGCACCTCGGTGCGGGCTTTTTACTGTCCGGTTTATGGGACACGGTCTGTGCTATCCTGTACGCGTAAACGAGAAACCCCCATATGCGAAAGGAAGGATCACATGACCGGAAACGTTACGCTTACCAAAACCGTCAAACGCAAAGAAAATACAAACCTGTCGTATCGCGCGGATACCGCCCGCGCCGCGGCAAACGTCGCCGCGTTCTTCGGCGGATTGCTCGTCCTCCTCACCGCCGGCGCGAGCGACGCCCAACTCACCTCCTTGCCTGACCTCTGCCTCCGCCTCGCCCTCGGCGGCCTCTGCTTTGCGTTCTTCTTCGCCGCTCGCGGCTACGCCAAAGAACTCGACCGCCGCGTCCGCCGCAAGTGAAGATTGGAGTTGATTTTGTTTGTATTCCACCTTTTCTTTTCGTGTGAAAAGAAAAGGTGGAGCCAAAAGAAAAGCAAGGGAAATTGGATCACGCAAAAAA
>CADBPF010000088.1 GCA_902796545.1 uncultured Ruminococcus sp.
GCAAGCTCCCAGAGCGCGTCGGATACCAAAGAAAAAGTCGTAAAAAAAGGCTTTTTCAAGATCTTTTCGCTTCTCCCGGACGTTTTTTTCCCGGTTTTCGGTGCAAAGGCGTGTTTTTCCATAGCGATCGTTTCATCCCTTCGTTTTGAACTTCCGGATACGATTGTAAGCGTCCTTTGTCGTCGATCCTGTCGAAAACGGAGAACGAAACCGCTTTTTTTCCAAAACGGGCGGCGCGTTTTCCGGCGTTTGGAAAAGTTTTCAGATTTCTCTTTACAAGTTGCGTTCTTTATGGTATAATGCTTTCCGCTTTGGCGCGGTGCGGGCCTCTCCGGACCCGCGCTATGTCATCGCGTCACATAAAACCATAAAGGAGAAAACTGCCATGATCGCAAAAGAGAAAAAGCAATCCATCATCAAAAAGTACGCCGTCAAAGAGGGAGATACCGGTTCTCCCGAGGTGCAGATCGCCGTTTTGAGCGCTCGCATCGCCGAACTCACCGAGCATCTGAAAGCCAACCCCAAGGATCACCATTCCCGTCGCGGAATGCTCAAGATGATCGGTCACCGCCGCGCCCTTTTGAACTATCTGATGAAAAAGGACATCAATCGTTACCGCGCCATCATCGAAAAACTCGGTCTCAGAAAATAAGTACGCTTTCATGCGGTATGGGATCTTCCCATACCGCATGCTTGTGATTTTCCCGTTGGTTAGCAGTTAAACCGGAGCGAAAACGCGCGCGTTTTTGTTTCGCTTTAAGTGCTAAACGGCGGGAAGCAAACAACCTGACAAAAGAAAGGATACGCTATGTTTGAACAGTACCGCAAGTTTGAAACCACCCTCGCCGGCCGCCCTTTGAGCGTGGAAACCGGCAAGATCTCCCAGCTTTCCAACGGCAGCTGCCTGATCCGTTACGGCGAAACAGTCATTTTGGCAAACGCGACCGCCAGCGCCAAACCGCGCGACGGGATCGACTTTTTGCCCTTGAGCGTGGACTATGAGGAACGTCTGTACGCCGTCGGCAGGATCCCGCACAGCTTTTTGCGCCGCGAAGGCAGACCGACCGAAAAGGCCGTGCTTACGAGCCGTGTCATCGACCGTCCGATCCGTCCGCTGTTCCCGAAGGATCTGCGCAACGACGTGTGCCTCTCGCTTCTCGTGTTGTCTGTGGAGCCGGACAATCTGCCCGAAAACGTCGCCATGATCGGCGCGTCCATCGCGCTTTCGATCTCCGATATTCCCTGGAACGGCCCGATCGCGGGCGTGCTCGTAGGGCTCGTGGACGGTGAGATCGTCATCAACCCGACCGCCGCACAGCGGGAAAAATCCACGCTGGAGCTGACCGTTGCCGGCACCAAGGAAAAGGTCGTCATGATCGAAGCGGGCGCCAAAGAGGTGGACGACGATACCATGTTTTCCGCCATCATGAAGGCGCACGAGGAGATCAAGGAACTCGTGAAATTCATCGACGGCATCATCGCCGAAGTCGGCAAGCCGAAATTCGAGTATCCGTCCTGCGAAGTGGATCACGACCTCTTCGAGCAGATCAAAGCGGACTGCATCGAAGACATCCGCGCCGCCATGGATACCGACGATAAGAACGTGCGCGACGAGCGGATGCAGCCGATCAGCGATCGGATGCAGGAAAAATACGCCGATCCGGAAGATCCGAACCGCGCGGGCATGATCGCGGAATGCATTTACAAACTGCAGAAATTCGTCGTGCGCCGCTGGCTTTTGGACGACGGCAAACGCGTGGACGGCAGACGCCTGGACCAGATCCGTCCGCTCGCGGCGGAAGTCGGCATCCTGCCCCGCACGCACGGCAGCGCGCTTTTCACCCGCGGTCAGACCCAGGCGCTCACCGTGGCGACCCTCGGCTCCATTTCCGATCAGCAGCTGCTCGACGGCGTGGACGACGAAGAGTTCAAACGCTATATGCACCACTATAATATGCCCGGCTACTCCGTCGGCGAAGCGAAGGCTTCCCGCAGCCCCGGTCGCCGCGAGATCGGTCACGGCGCACTTGCCGGCCGCGCGCTGGAGCCCGTGCTTCCGAGCCTGGAAGAATTCCCCTACGCGATCCGCCTTGTGAGCGAGATCACCTCCTCCAACGGCTCCACCTCCCAGGCCTCCATCTGCGGCTCCACGCTCGCGCTCATGGACGCGGGCGTGCCGATCAAAGATATCGTCGCCGGCATCTCCTGCGGTCTGATCACCGAGGGCGAACGCTGGATGACCATGATCGACATTCAGGGCGTGGAAGACTTCTTCGGCGATATGGACTTCAAGGTCGCCGGTACCAAGAAGGGCATCACCGCCATCCAGATGGACTTGAAGATCGACGGTCTGACCCCCGAGATCATCCGCGAGGCGCTTGCCACCACGCACAAAGCCCGTAACTATATCATCGACGAGATCATCCGTCCCTGCATCGCGGAGCCCAGACCCGAGGTCTCCAAGTACGCGCCCAAGATGATCAGCATGAAGATCGACGTGGAGAAGATCCGCGACGTGATCGGAAAGGGCGGCAGCGTGATCCAGGATATCGTCGCCAAGACCGGCGCCAAGATCGACGTGGAAGAGGACGGCAGCATCTTCATCGCCGCCGTCGATCCCGAAAGCGGCAAGCGCGCCAAAGAGATCATCGAAGAGATCGTCTTTGAGCCCGTCGCCGGCGAAACCTACGACGGCGAAGTCGTCCGCATCATCCCGATCGGCGCGTTCGTCCGCTTTGCCGGAAAAGAGGGTATGGTCCACATCTCCCGCCTTGCCGACCGCAGGGTCGAAAAGGTCGAGGACGTGGTCAAGGAAGGCGATAAGGTCCGCGTGAAATTCATCGGCTCCGACGAAAAGGGCAGACTCAATCTCTCCCTGCGCGACGCCGACAAATAAGCGTAAAGCACCGAAAGCGCACCCGCCAAAGCGGGTGCGCTTTTTCGTTTCGCTCTTGAAATCCGCGCGCAAAGGCGGTATAATACTGGTATGAAACGAACGAAACTGCGCGATCGCATCCTCCCCGATTACACCCGCGGCGAAGAGATCTTCAATATGGTCACCCATATCGTCGGCGGTGGGCTCGGGGTCTTGTTTTTGATCGCCTGCGTGCTCAAAAGCGCCATCTCCGGCAGCGCGCTCGGCGTGCTCTCTTCCGTGATCTACGGCGTGTGCGTGATCGCGCTTTTCTGCCTGTCCAGTATTTATCACGGTCTGCGCCCCGGCACCGCGAAAAAAGTCCTGCAGGTCCTCGACCATTGTACGATCTATTTTATGATCGCCGGGACTTATACCCCGATCTGCCTGTGCGCCTTGCTTGCCGCCGACCCGGTCGCCGCCTGGATCCTGTTTGCGCTCGTCTGGGGCGTCTGCGCCGTCGCCGTCCCCCTCAACGCGATCGATCTTAAGCGTTATAAGATCTTCTCCATGATCTGCTATATCGTGATGGGCTGGGCGGTCATCTTCTCCGTGCGCCCCGTCATCGGCGCGCTCGGTTCCTCCGGCTTCGGCTGGCTTCTCGCCGGCGGCGTCTGCTATACCCTCGGCGCGATCCTCTACGGCGTCGGCGCAAAAGTCCGCTATTTCCATTCGATCTTCCATATCTTCGTCGTCCTCGGCGCCGCCTGCCACTTCGTCTGCATCTTCTGGTACGTGATTTAGTTTGAAATTTTTGTTTGTATTCCACCTTTTCTTTTCGTGTGAAAAGAAAAGGTGGAGCCAAAAGAAAAGCAAGGGAAATTGGATCACGCAAAAAA
>CADBPF010000089.1 GCA_902796545.1 uncultured Ruminococcus sp.
AAATACGTTGAAATGAACGTTGCGCATCCGTTTATGGAGGGTAACGGCAGAAGCACGCGCATCTGGCTCGATCTGATTTTGAAGAAGAATCTGAAAAAATGCGTTGACTGGAGCCTGATCGACAAAAAGGATTATCTCGCCGCCATGCGTGAGAGTGTAAATGATCCGACGAAAATCTACGGGCTGATAAAGAAAGCCTTGACCGATGATATTCACAACCGCGAGATCATCATGAAAGGTATTGATTATTCATATTACTACGAGACCGAGGGATAAGAGGCGCAAGGAAGACCGCAACGGCGCCACCGGCAGAATCCTCAATTCTTCTCGGCGAAAAAGGGAAAATTTCGGCGTTTCAAGGCTTGACAGGAAAACGCGCTTTCTGTTACAATAAGAACAGTTCCGGGCGGGCCCGGAGAGACAACCGAACAACCGCGTGCGGTGACTGGCGGAAGTGGGAGACCACAGGGGAGCCGTGCGCAGACTGTGCCGACCGCCTGGGCAGACTGATCCGAGAAACGATCAGTCTGCTTTTTGGTTTACACGCCGGAGGAAAGAAATATGGGAAAAGTCGGAGTCGTCATGGGCAGCCGAAGCGATCTGCCCGTGGTACAAAAAGCCTTGGAGGTCTTGCATTCGTACGGGATCGAGTATGAAGTGCGGGTGCTTTCCGCCCACCGTTGTCCGGAGCAGGCAAGTCGGTTTGCCGCCTCGGCGCGGGAGGGCGGTTTTTCCGTTTTGATCGCGGCGGCGGGAATGGCGGCGCATCTGGCGGGCGCTTTGGCGGCGAACACCACCTTGCCCGTGATCGGCATCCCGTGTTCCGCCAAGAACCTGGACGGTCTGGACGCGCTTCTTTCCACCGTGATGATGCCTTCCGGCGTCCCGGTGGCGACCGTGGCGGTGGACGGCGCGAAAAACGCGGCGCTGCTCGCCGTCGAGATCCTGGCCTTGTCCGATCCGGTCCTTGCAGACAAACTGCAAACCGAAAAAGACGCCGCGCGCGAGGCGGTACTGAAAACGGACGCGGAGCTTCAAGCGCAGTTGTCCGAGCTTCAATCGTAATTCAATTTTTCAGATAAGGGGAAAAAGATGGAACTTGTTTACACCGGAAAGACCAAAAACGTTTACCAACTCGAAAACGGCAATTATCTTTTGAAATTCAAGGACGATTGCACCGGCAAGGACGGCGTGTTCGATCCCGGCGAGAACAGCGTGGGGCTGACGATCGAGGGCGTGGGCGACGTGAATCTGCGCATGAGCGTGTATTTCTTTGAAAAGATCAACGCGGCGGGGATCCCGACGCATTACGTGAGCGCGGATCTTGCCGAGACTACCATGGAGGTGCTGCCCGCCAAGGTGTTCGGCAAGGGCTTGGAGGTGATCTGCCGGTATAAGGCGGTCGGCAGCTTTTTGCGCCGCTACGGGGACTACGTGAAAGAGGGCGCGGATCTGCCCGCCTACGTGGAAATGACCTTCAAAAACGACGCGCTCGGCGATCCGCTGGTCACCAAAGACGGGCTGGAAGTGCTCCACGTGATGAGCGGCGAGCAATACGACACGATCCGTGATCTGACGCAGAAGATCACGAAGATCGTATCCGACGAGATGCGCGCGCGCGGTTTGGATCTTTACGACATCAAATTCGAGTTCGGCTACGATCAGGACGGCAAGGTGATGCTGATCGACGAGGTGGCGTCCGGGAATATGCGCGTTTACAAAGACGGCGCCTATATCGATCCGATGACGCTTTCCAAGCTGTTCTTTGCCTGATGGGCGGGTTTTTCGGAGCGGCGTCCAAACGGGACGTAACGCTGGACGTATTTTTCGGCGTGGACTATCACAGCCACCTCGGCACGCGCCGCGGCGGCATGGTGGTCCACGACCGGGACAAGGGCTTTTTCAGAGAGATCCACAGCATCGAAAACACGCCGTTTCGCACGAAGTTCGAGAAGGATCTGCACCTGTTTTCCGGCTTCAGCGGGATCGGCTGCATCAGCGACGAGGATCCGCAGCCGCTCATGGTGCGCTCGCGGCTCGGTTTGTACGCGATCTGCTCGGTCGGCGTGGTGCGCAACGCCGCACGGCTGATCGAAACCTGTTTTTCCGATCCGGGGCACCAGTTCATGGCGGCGAGTTCCGGGAAAGTCAACGACACGGAGCTGATCGCCGCGCTCATCAATCAAAAAGAGAATCTGATCGACGGGATCCGGCACGCGCAGTCGCTCATCGAGGGCTCCGCCACGATTTTACTCTTAACGGATCAAGACGAGATCTACGCCGCGCGCGACAGATGCGGCAGAACGCCCGTGCAGGTCGGCAGATCCAAGGACGGAACCTGCGTTTCTTTCGAGTCCTTCGTTTGTCAGAAGCTCGGCTATACGGATCTATACGAGCTCGGCTCGGGCGAGATCGTGCGCGTGACCGCGGAGGGCTTCGAGACCGTTTCGCCGGCGCTGGACGAAATGAAGATCTGCGCCTTTCTCTGGTCGTATTACGGCTATCCGAACTCGAATTACGAGGGCGTGAACGTGGAAGTGATGCGCTACCGAAACGGTGCGATCCTGGCGGAAGAGGACGAAAAGCGCGGCACCCTGCCGGACGTGGATTACGTGGCGGGCGTGCCGGATTCCGGCGTGCCGCACGCGATCGGCTACGCGAGCAA
>CADBPF010000090.1 GCA_902796545.1 uncultured Ruminococcus sp.
AACGTGATGTTTGCTTTGCAAGTGATGCGCACTACTTTGCGGCAAAGCCGCAAAGTAGTGCGCATCACTTGCAAAGCAAACATCACTTTACAATCATAAGTTTGAATGGTATTCTAAAAAACAGGTAAGGAAGCGGCGCTGTATCCGAATCAAAAATGCGCAATCACTCCATGGATTTTTCTATCAAGCCCAAATCAAACCGCCCGCTCCGCAATTTGCGGGGCGGGCGGTTGATTTACGTTCTTACAGCGTCTGAAAGATCCTTGCGCCGCGGGTATCGATCCAGCGGCCGAGAAAATGCGAAGCTATGGCCAGAATCACACAGATCACGGCAAGCACGACGCGCATATCCAAAACGATCCCGAGCGCAAAGCCGAGCCCGCCGAGGATCAGGGCAATCAGCCAGCCGAGCAAAAGCGTGAGCGTTACGGGGAGCCCCTGCTTGACGGGAACCGCCTCGCTCGTCCAGGACAAATTCGGGCTTTTCAGATCCCAAAACAAGCCGAACACGCTGATGAAGCGGCAAAAGGCGGCAGCGGTCAGCACAGCCAAAGCCGCGGTGAGCGGCTCCAGCCGCACGACGACGCAGAGCGCGGCGGTCGCAAGCGCGATCACGGGAAGCGCAAGGATCAGATGCAAGCTCTGCTTGGCACGCAAAACCGATTTTGCTTCCACCGGGACGGACTGCAAGATCCAGATCTGCTTGCCCTCCAAAGACACGCTCGGCGCGCTGATATACACCATGGCGGCAAACATACAGGGGAGGATCGCGCACAAAAGCCCCAAGGCGTTTTGCACGAACGCCGGCATCGCGGGCAGGATCGCGTCCAACCCCGCGCGGATATCCGGCATTTTCCAAAGCGCGAGGACCGCAAGCACGAGGATCATAACAAGCCCGATGCCGCAGTTGAGCATATAGGCGGGACTGGCAAGAAAGCGCCGGAACTCTTTTTTGATCAGCGCCTTGGAAACGCTCGCCGCCCGTTCCGAACGCCCTTTGCGCGCGGATTTGCTCTTGGTCCCGCCGGTCTTTTTTAATAACTTGAAATAGGTCGCGGACAGGATCCAGATAAGCAATCCGAACACCGCGCAGGCGCAGGCGATCACCACCAACAGCGAAACGAGATCGCCCGTTCCGGCAAGCCCCAAAACGTATAAGGGATAGACCGAGCGCACCGCGGCGCCGAAATCCGCCGCCTGTTCCAGAAAGCGAAACAGAATGTTACTGAACTGCGAGAAAAACCAGAAATACGCGCCCAAAAACAGCACGGAAAAGACCATCGTGAAGAGCGTTTTGTTCTTCATCCGGGCGGCAAGCAGAGCGACCAAAAAGCCCAATAGACAGGACAAAGCCAAAACGATCAGCCCTAAAAACGGGAACAGAACCAGGCTGCACAACAAAGTCGGCACCTGAAAGCCCGCGATCAGAAAATAGGCGATGATCCCCGGGATCCAGACGACCGCGGAAAACAAAAGCCCCGTCAGATACACGCCCGTCATCCGCGCGGTGAGCAACAGCGAGGGCTTGATCGGCAAGGAGAGCAAAAACTCGTTATCCTTTGCGTGATAAAGCGCCGTATAGGTGGAAAAGGCGCTTCCCACCACGCCGAGCAGTACCGCCACGAGCGCCAGCAGCGCAAAATAAAACCAGTCAAGCGAGGCGGTCGTCAACACGTCCGCGATCCCGATAAAAGTGACCATCACCGAAAAGCCGATGAAAACCAGCAAAACGCCGTATAAAACGAACATCCAGACGATGCTCGAATCCTTGCGCCGCTCGCCGGTCTTGCGGTTTTGCGTCAGAAACGCGGTCAGCGCCGCAAATTCCTTCCTTAATAAGACGCCTAACATGATTTCTCTTCCTCAAGTTCCAAAAAGACGCTTTCCAGACTCTCGTCGCCGCGGACCTCGTCCATCGTGCCGGACCGGATCAGCTCGCCGTTTTTGATGATCGCCACTTTGTCGCAGAGCTTCTCCGCGACCTCCAGCACGTGCGTGGAAAAGAAGATCGCGCCGCCGCGGTCGCAATGCTCGCGCATCCGCTGCTTCAAGAGGTGCGCGGCTTTCGGGTCCAGCCCCACGAAGGGCTCGTCCAAGATAATGAGCCTCGGCTCGTGGATCAGCGCGGAAATGAGCGCGAGCTTCTGCTTCATCCCGTGCGAATAGGTCGCGATCGCGCTGTTCAGATCCCCTTCCAGTCCGAAGGCGGCCGCGTCCGCGTGGATGCGCTCTTTGCGCTCGGCGGCGCCGACTTTGAAAATATCCGCCACGAAATTCAGATACTGCATCCCGGTCATGTATTCGTACAAGTCGGGATTGTCGGGGATATAGGCAATCCGCCGCTTGGCTTCGATCGGGTTTTCCGCGACCGGGATCGAATCGATCGTGATCTTGCCGGACTCAAAGTCCAGAATGCCCGCCACGCATTTCAAGGTCGTGGTCTTCCCCGCGCCGTTGTGCCCGATAAAGCCGTAGATCTCGCCCGGGGCGATATGCAGCGTCAGATCCTTCACCGCGAGCGTGGAGCCGTAGGATTTCGTCAAGCGTTCGATGGAAAGCATAAAAAACCTCGCAATCACGGGCGCGTGACCGGCGCCCGTTTTGGATAAATGGTAACAAATTGATTATAACACACTACCCACGTGCCCGCAAGGGCGCCGCTTGATTTGTATATCTTCTTGCGAATATTCACTCTATTTTGCATAGAAACGCCCGTGTTTTGTGCAAGATGAATATTTATTCTCTGCATCGCTTGGAAAGTTTGGCGAAATTCCCACTTGCATTTTGGATATTTATGCACTATAATGCACTCATATCGAAAATTTATTCAATTCGCCACACACCCGACCCTGTTACATCCAAGAAAGGAACCGAATTATGAAATCCGTAAAACTCATTTCCCTCATGCTCGCGGCGCTGATGCTTTGCTTTGCCTTCGCCGCCTGCGGAAAGACCGGCACCGACAACCCCGGCACCGATCCCAAACCCGCCGACCAGCAAGACGCGCCTCCCGCCGATCTGCCCGAGATCGTGATGGGCACCAACGCCTCCTTCCCGCCCTATGAATTCGTGGACGACTCCGGCAAGATCGTCGGCATCGACGCCGAGATCGCCGAAGCCATCGCGGAAAAACTCGGTATGAAGCTCGTGATCAAGGATATGGAATTCGGCGGCCTGATCGCGGCGGTTCAGAGCGGCGCGATCGACTTTGCCATGGCGGGCATGACCGTCAACGACGAACGCAAACAGTCCGTGGACTTCTCCGAATCCTACGCCACCGGCGTGCAGGTCGTGATCGTCAAGGAAGACAGCGAGATCGCCTCCGTGGGCGATCTGGAAGGCAAGACCATCGGCGTGCAGTCCGACACCACCGGCGACATTTATTGCACCGACGAATTCGGGCAGGAGAACGTGAAGCAATACGCCAACGGCTCCCTCGCGGTCCAGGCGCTCTTGAATGGCCAGGTCGATTGCGTGGTCATCGATAACGAGCCCGCCAAGAACTACGTGGAAGCAAACCAGGGCCTGAAGATCCTGGAAACCGAATACGCGCTGGAAGATTACGCGATCGCGATCTCCAAGGAAAACACGGATCTGCTCAACAAAGTCAACACCGCGCTCAAAGAGCTGCAGGACGACGGCACCGTGGCGGGCATCGTTGCAAAATACATCCCCGCGGCATAAAAGCAATATCGTAAAACTCCCTTACAGACGTTCGAAGCGGATCTCTCCGCTTCGAACGTTCGCGTAGGAAAGCAGGAATTATGAGCGTATATACCTTTGCCGACTGGCTTGCCGCAAGCGCCGACTGGATCCGCGGGCTGCCGGAATGGCTGCAGAGCGTGTTTTATCAATTCTATATCACGTTTATCTATAAAAACCGCTGGACCTTCTTTTTGGACGGGCTCAAGATCACCTTTATCGTAACGCTCGGCGCGCTTGCGATCGGCGTGGTGATCGGGCTGATCGTCGCGATCATCCGCGTATCGAACGATACCCAGCGCGTGGGCAAGCCGCCTTTGCTCCTGCGCCTCTTCAACGGTCTTTGCCAGATCTATCTCACCGTGATCCGCGGCACGCCGATGATGGTGCAGTTACTCATCATGGGCTTTGTCATTTTCGTGCCGAAATCGGAAACGGAAACGATCCTCTGCGGCGTCGTGACGCTCGGCATCAACTCCGGCGCCTACGTGGCGGAGATCGCGCGCAGCGGCATCATGAGCGTGGATCGCGGGCAAACCGAAGCCGGACGCAGTTTGGGTTTGAGTTACGTGCAGACCATGTGGCGTATCGTGATCCCGCAGGCGATCAAGAATATCCTCCCCGCGCTCGGAAACGAGATGATCACACTATTAAAAGACACTTCCCTGGTCAGCGTGATCGCGTTGAGGGACGTGACCAAGCAGGCGCAGAATATCGTGGGCGTGAGTTTTCAGGCGTTCGGACCCTATATCAGCCTTGCCGTGATCTATCTTGTTCTCGTCATGGCCTTGTCAAAGCTGCTGCGGGTCTTGGAAAGGAGGCTGCGCAAGAGTGAACGGTGATCCGGTATTGATCCAAGTCAAGGATCTGAAAAAGCATTATAACAACAGCGCCGTCAAGGCGCTCGACGGGATCGATTGCGAGATCAGAAAGGGCGACGTGCTCGTTGTGATCGGCCCATCTGGCAGCGGAAAAAGCACCTTTTTGCGCTCGCTCAATCTCTTGGAGATCCCCTCTTCCGGCTCGATCGTGTTCGAGGGCGTCGATATCACCGATCCCAAAACGGATATCAACCTGCACCGGCAGAAAATGGGCATGGTCTTTCAGCAGTTCAACCTGTTCCCGCACTTAACGGTCTTGAAGAATATCACGCTTGCCCCGATCAAGCTGAAAAAACTGCCGAAAGCCGATGCGGAGGAAAAAGCCATGGTGCTCCTTGCGCGCGTCGGGCTTGCCGATAAGGCCGAGGCTTATCCGGATCAGCTCTCCGGCGGCCAGAAACAGCGGATCGCCATCGTGCGCGCGCTTGCCATGGACCCGGACGTGATGCTGTTCGACGAGCCCACCAGCGCGCTCGACCCCGAAATGGTCGGCGAGGTGCTCGCCGTGATGAAGGAGCTTGCCGAAGATAAGATGACCATGGTCGTCGTGACCCACGAAATGGGTTTTGCCAAAGAGGTCGCCACCCGCGTGATCTTTTTGGACGAAGGAAAGATCCTGGAGGAAGCGCCCCCCGACGAGTTTTTCTCGCATCCCGAAAATCCACGGCTGCAGGAATTCTTGTCAAAAGTGTTGTAAGCAAAAAGCCCTGTGCAATGCACAGGGCTTTTTGCTTAGAATGTTCTTGTTGCCACACTCAATCATAAACCGGTTTGAGAAATACCGTGTCCGTAAAATGATAATCGTCGCTGGAAGTCGATAATTCCACTTTCACTTCCACACGATAATAGAGGCTGTCATCCGCGTCCAGACATAAGATCACTCTATCCGTTTTGCAATGCTTGATTGTGCAGTATTCGGGATCGATCCCTTCTTTGATCATGGCTTCCGCCGCGGCTTCAATCTTGCTTTTTTCCGGGATCTCTGTTTCCATATAAGGATCCATTCTGCCCGGATAAAAGTTTGCCGCAGAAGACAGCGCGCCGTCTTGCCGAATCATTACAAACGCGTATTCTTCCGTCGGCATATCCCCGATATATTTCGTGAAAACAAAACGATAGTGCTTCACGCAAAGCGTCTCGCCCATATCCCCGCTTTGAGATTCGCTGACAAAGCCCGGATACTCCGGTCCGGAAAAAGAATCTTCTGAAAGCATAAAATGCTGTGAAACGCAACTGACCCGATACTGTTCGTAATCGATCCCGAAATATTCTTTTAGCGCTTTGTTTGCGATCTCCTGAAAATACGCCTCCCCGTTTTCGGACAGATCTTCCACGGGAGAGATAAAGGGGTTGGAAAGCAACAGCAAAGAACACAGCTTTCCTTCATCGACAGAGAATTGAGCCGTAAAATCCAAATCAGAGCTCTTATATCGATAAACGTCTATCGGCTCCGTTTGATGGAAACGATAACTGCTTTTCGTATAATCCATATCGTAAGACCGGCCGTTTACCGTCAGCGTTTTCGTCTTTTCGGCGTCCGATCGGATAAAATCTTCCTGTTCCAAAAATTTATCATATTCCAATTCCGCCTGCGGATACTCGACAAGCCCGAGAGCGTCCGTGGTTTCATGACCGCAGAATACAAAATCGACAGTCTTTGTCTCATTCTTTGGAGCAATGGAAGGCTCCGATCCGCAAGCCGTTACGACAGACAAAAGCAATGCGAACAGCACCAGAAAAGTGAAGACTTTATATAATTGATTGTTTTTCATTCTCTCCCCTAATACAACCAATAAATATACCAATTCTGAAACTTTAAGCGTTTTACTATTATTATTCTATCATAACAGTCCGTCTTTGTCTACACGTTTCCCGCGTTCCGTTTTTTTCTTCCGCAAAAAGCTGACGCTCGCTTTTTTATGTCTGATTGATTTCGATCGTTTTTCTTTTTCCCTTCAAAAAGAAAAACAGGGCTTGACAAACGCGCGTTTCTCTGCTAAAATACCGACTGTAAAGTTTTTTTCTTAACAGTAAGGCGGTGCGGATGAAAGATCTTTCCCTTTGCGCGCTGTTCGATCGTTACGCGCCGATTTTGAAACCCAAACCGCGCGAGGCGTTTTATCTGTATTACAACGAGGATCTTTCGCTGTCCGAGATCGCGGAGCTCTCCGGCACCACACGCCAGGCGGTGCGCGACCTGATCGCCCGCACGGCGGAAGAGCTCAAGGCGATGGAGGCTTCGCTCAAGCTTTTACAGAAAGAAAAGGCGCTCGTCGAGTATTGCGAGGCGCTGCAAGCCGACTTTCCCAAGCAAAGCGACGCGTTGGAAAAACTGATCGCGCTGATCAAGGAGTAAATTTTGTTCCAGAATCTCACCGAAAAGATCGCGGACGCGTTCAAAGCGTTTCGCTCCAAGGGCAAGCTGACCGAAGCCGACCTGAAAGCCGGTATGCGGCAGATCAAGCTTGCGCTTTTGGAAGCGGACGTGAACTTCAAGGTGGTCAAGGCGTTTATCGACGAGGTAAGCGCCCGCGCCTTGGGCGAGCAGGTTCTGGAAAGCCTGCTTCCCGCCCAGCAGATCGTGAAGATCGTAAACGAAGAATTGACCCGCATCATGGGAAGCGAGAACGCAAAGCTTATAATCGCCTCCAAACCGCCGACGAAGGTTTTGATGTGCGGTCTGCAGGGAAGCTGAAAAACCACGCAAAGCGCAAAGCTTGCGCGGCTTTATAAAAAGCAGGGCAAGCGGCCGCTTCTCGTCGCCTGCGACGTGTATCGCCCCGCCGCGATCAGGCAATTACAGATCGTGGGCGAGCAGGTGGAGGTCCCGGTCTTTACGATCGAGGGCAGCACGGATCCCGTAAGGATCGCGCAGGACGCTTTGAAATACGCGGAGCGCAACGCGCTGGATTTTATCATCTTCGATACCGCGGGGCGGCTCCAGATCGACGAAGTGCTCATGGACGAGCTCGTCAGATTGAAAGCCGCGACCGACCCGACCGAGATCTTGCTCGTCGTGGACTCCATGACGGGTCAGGACGCGGTCAACGTGGCGGAAAAATTCAACGAGCTACTCTCCGTCACAGGCGTGGTCTTAACGAAATTGGACGGCGACACGCGCGGCGGCGCGGCTTTGAGCGTAAAATACGTCACCGGCGCGCCGATCAAGTTCGTGGGTATGGGCGAAAAGCTCGACCAGTTAGAGCCTTTTTACCCGGATCGCATGGCGTCGCGCATTTTGGGCATGGGCGACGTGTTATCGCTCATCGAAAAGGCGCAGGACGCCTACGACGAAAAGCAGGCGGCGGCGCTGGAACAGAAATTGCGGGAAAACTCGTTTACTTTGGACGATTATCTCGAACAGTTCCGGCAGATCCGCAAAATGGGCTCGGTCCAGGATCTGATGGGGATGCTCCCCGGTATGAAAGGCGCAAACCTGAAAGACGCCAAGATCGACGAAAAACAGATCGACCGCATGGAAGCGATGATCCTGTCCATGACCAAAAAAGAGCGCGCGCGTCCGGAGATCTTGAATTCTTCGCGCAGAAAGCGCATCGCGCAGGGCTCCGGCACCACGGTGGAGGAGCTGAACAAATTCATCCGCCAGTTCGAGCAAACGCAGAAGCTGATGAAACAGCTGTCCGGCAAGGGCAAGCTCAAAGGCAAAATGGCGCGCAAGTTCGGCGGCTTCATGCAATGATGTTGACCTAAATCATAGGTTGATATAGAAACAAATCACATTTGAATCGGAGGAAATTCCCATGGCAGTCAAAATTCGCTTAAAGAGAATCGGCGCGAAGAAAGCGCCCTACTACCGTATCGTGGTGGCGGATTCCCGTTCCCCGCGCGACGGTAAGTTCATCGAAGAGATCGGTCACTACAACCCCAACACCGATCCCGCGCAGATCGTGGTGGACGCCGAAAAAGCCAAGACCTGGATGAAAAACGGCGCGCAGCCCACGGAGACCGTGCGCAGTCTGTTGAAAAAGAGCGGCGCGATCGACGAGTGATCGAGGGGGACGCGATGTTGAGAGATCTGCTCTTGAATATCGTGAAATCTCTGGTCGATCATCCCGCAAGCGTCAAGGTGGACGAGCGTTACGAGGGCGAATACCTGCACCTCGAGATCCACGTCGCTCCGGAAGACATGGGGAAGATCATCGGCCGCGGCGGCAAGATCGCCCGCGCCCTGCGCACCGTGGTCAAAGCCGCGAGCCTGCGCGAAAACCAAAAGGTTTTAGTCGATATTCTTTGATTATCACGCAAAAAAAGAAGACGCGTTCGCGTCTTCTTTTTTGTGTGCCGCTTCTTTTACGCCTTTTCGGTGATGGTCAGGTTTTGCGGCAGAATGCCGGTTTTCAGATACACGATCTCCGTGATCTGCGCGACCTCGGACTGGCTCAAGCCGTCCGTTTCCACGATCACGTTGGCGCGGTCGTTATCCACGATCGCCACGCAGTTGGCAAAGCCCTTCGCCTTGATCTGATTCTCCACGTCGATCTCGACCGCGCTGCGATCCACGAGCTCGTTCATCGAGGCGTACGCCGCGCTGCGCGAGCTTTCCGTCGCCGCCGTATCGTCCGCCACGGTCTGATACATATCGATCGCCTCGTCGCGCGCGCGTTGACGGTTGATGACCGCGATCGCGAAATAGTCGTCCTCGGCGGCGGACTGCTCCGCGGAAGCGTCCAGCACCTCCGTCGGCTCGCCCTCCGATAGAACGCCGGGCTCGGCAAAGCGCAGATTGAGATAGGCGGCAAGCAGGATCAAAACCGCGCAGCCCACGATCAGCAGATTGCGCACGGAAAACGCCTTCCAGGGAAACGGCTTCCAGCCGTGCGTTTTTTCACGCAGTTTGCCGCGCCATTTGGAAAGGATGCGTTCCGCCTCTTCCCTTTCGGCGCCCGCCGGCGCCAGCGCGCGGCTGCGGATCAGTTCCGCCCGTTCGTTTTTGACGGTCAATGGTTGTAAGCGTTTCATCTTCGTTCCTCCCGAATCGATTATTTACGCAACGACGCTGATCTGACTTGCGCGGATCCCAAGCAGCGCCTGCAAAGCCTCCGTCAGCTTGAGTTTCACCGCCGGCGTCCGCGCACCCGTTGCCACCACGCAGACCCCGCGCACCCGCGGCAGGCTTTCGCTCTCCAAAACTGGGCTTTTCACGCCGTTTTTCTCACTTTTCAGCACGACGGACGCGCTTTCCCGCCCGTTGTCCGCGTTGTCGCTTGCGGTATGCTCGGACGTGTAATCGCGGGAATAATTCTGCTCGCCCGCGGTTTCCAGCGTGAGCATCACGCGCACCTCCCCCGCGCCCTCGATCGCGCAAAGATGCGCGCAAAGCCGGTTTTCCAGCGCCTGCGTATAGGCTATTTCGTCAAAGCGCGGCGCGCTTTCGCTTAGCGCCTCCTCCTTCTTTGCCGCGCCGGAGGCGATCACGAGCAAAAGCCCGGCAAGAAAGAGACAAGCGCAGATCACGGTCGATTTTTTGGAAAACAGGCGTTTCCAATCAAGTTTTACTTTCACGTATCCTCCGCGCTCTTGCCCTCTATGCGGCAGGAAACTCCCCATCGGCGCTCCAGCCGCTCCGTAATGGAGCGCGCCGGGAAGTCCTCACCGTCATACGATATGACGACTTGCCCCCGGTTTATGCCATCTTCCCCGTCCAAAGAAAGCGAATATTCGCCCTGATAAGGGATCGAGGAAAGATACGCGTCCAGATCGGCTTTTAAGATCCGGAACGCTTCGTCCTCCACCAAAGCCTCTCCCGCGGGCGCGGAGGTTTTTTCATTTTCCCGCGTGGCGGCGAGAAAGCGCGCTTCCCAATTTTCAAGCAGCGTTTGCGCGTCGGACAGCAGCTGAAAAAAGGGCGAGAGCACGACAAGCGAAAGGATCACGGCGCAAAGCGCCTTCAAAAGCCGCAGAGCGGACGAAAAGCGCTCCGGCAAGATAAGCCGCGCCACTCCCGCGAACAGCCCCGCGAGGATCAGCGAAAACAGAAACGAAGCGATCCCGTTCATCCCGTTATCCCCCGACGGGCACGCGCACGAAGACCGCGAACGCCAGAATGAAAAAGACCCCGCAGGAAAGCCCGATCGCCGCGCCCAGCCCGAGCGTTTCCCCGCACGAGGACAAAAACTGCGCCTGCCGCTCCAATCCGAGCGCGTCGGAAAGCGCGGCGCATAAGGAAAACAGAGCGCGCCGCACCAAAAGCCCCGCAAGCGGAGAAAGCACGAGCCAGCCGACCACGAAGATCCCGATCGTGCCGACAGTCGAGCGCAAAACGCCCATCGCGGAAAAGACCGTTTTGGCAGCCTCCCCGAACAAACCCCCGACCGCGGGCACGAAATTCGCCGCGGCGTAGCGCGTGGATCGCAATAACAGCGTATCGCCGGAGGCGCAGAGCAGGGTCTGGATCGACAGCAAAAACAACAATACCGTGAACACGGCGCCGAGCAGAACGCTCACCGTGCGCCGGAAAAAGCGCTCCAACGCCTGCAATTTCAAGCCGGAGACCGCGTTTGCCGCGGCAAGGGCAAAGGAAACGCTCATCAGAGGAAAGAGGTAGCTCGTCACGATCGCGTCCAGTACCGCAAGCGCGCCCAAAAAGGATGCGCTCTGCGCGGCGGCGGTCGTGGCGGCGCCGGAGAGCGTGTAGATCGCGCCCGTGATCGGAAGCATCCCGCCAATAAAGGTCGCCATGGCGCGCAACGCCTCGTAGAGCGCGCCAAACGCGCTCTGCAAACTGGCAAAGCAGAGCCCGGCAAGCGTGAGCACGCCGAGATATTCCAAAGCGTCGCCCACCGTATCGAAGATCGCGGCGTGGCGCATCGCCCCCGCAAAAGCCGAGATCGCAAGAAGCGCTAAAATCAGCGCAAACAACTTGCCTTGCGCGCGCAAAGCCTCGCCCACAGACGAGATCAGACGCCGGAACACCGTGCCTCCGAGATCCGCGTTTGCAAACGTCGTTTCGTCCGCGTCCGCCCAGGCTTCCAGTTCCGGCGGCAGCAGTTCCGCGAGCCGATCCACGCCCGCGCTCTCTTTTAAGTCGTCCAACAGTCCGGAGGATGCCGAGACCGGGAAACTGCAAAGCAGGGCCGCGCACAAAAATAGAGCGCACCGCAAAAGTGTTTTTTTCACGCTGCCCCCTCCAAAGCCCGGCGGATCAATTCCAAAAAGCCCTCTAAAATCGGAAAAGCAAGCGCCAAAATCGCGCCCTTGCCCGCAAGCTCCGCCCCGCGCGCCAGAGTCCCTTCCCCGAGATCGCGGCAGACTTCCGCCAGCGCGCCGGTCAGAAGCCCGATGCCGAGCGATTTGAACAGGATCGTAAAATAGCTCCCGTAGCCCGTTTCTCCGGCAAGATCCCGGAAAAAGCCGATCACGCCCTCCATACTCTTGAGAGCGTACAGCGCGCAAAAGACCGCCGCGCCGATCGCAACAAGCCGCGCAAACTCCGGGCGCGTTTGCTTGAGCGCGAAAGACAGCGCGATCGCCGCAGCAAGGATCCCGCAGACCGGCAGGATCCCCATCAGACGCCGAAGACCCCGCGGATCGCGCCGATCAACTCCGAGAGCTGCCCGATCAAGAGTAAGACCGCCGTCACGATCCCGGCAAGGCTGACCGCCATCGCCTGTTCTTCCCTGCCCGTGCGGCTCAGAACCTGGCAGGCGATCGCGGTCAGAAACCCGACTCCCGCGATCTTCAAAAGCAACGAAACGTCCATGCTTTCTCCCTTCAGATGAAGAACAACAACGCGCACACCCCGCAAACGATCCCAAACGACCGATCCAGCCGCACCCGGTTTTGCGTTTCCTCCCGGACCTGCTTTGCGCGCTTTTCCAACTCCTCGATCACGGCGCGCGCGCGGTTGAGTTCCTCGGATAGTTCCGTGGTGCCGAGCGCACGCACGAACGCGTCCAGAACCGCCCGCGCGTCCGCATCCAGCCCAAATCCGTTCGCGTTTTCAGACAAAAACGCGGAAAACGAGTTCCCGGACGCGTCCTGCAAACAGGCGCGCATTGCGCAGAGCGCGCCGTTTTCCTCCAAAACGGGATCCGAAAACCGATCGAGCAATTCCGCGCGCGGCGTATAAAAATGCTCGATTTCAAGGCGGATGTGTTCGATCAGTCGTATCAGCGCCGCAAGCGCCGCCGGCTTTTTTTGCTCCGAATGCGCCAAAACCATCCCGAAAACCGCGGGCGATACGGCGATCAGGCTCAGTCCGAGTACGCGGATCACGCGATCTTCTCGATCTCGAAGACCCGGTTTTGCCCCTCGAGCCGGATCCCGCACAAAATCGTAAACGCCCGCGCTCTGATCAGGTTTTCGATCCCGGGACGGCGCATAAGCTGCGCGCGATCCGCGGCGTGGACGCTTGCAAAGAACAGGCATCCCGCGTTTCCCGCCCGGATCAGCGCCTGCGCATCCTCCTCCCCGCCCAATTCGTCGCAGATCAAGGCCTGCGGATTCAAAAGCCGTACGGCGCGCTCGAACGCCTGCGTTTTCGGCAAACCGGAAAGAATATCCAAAAGCCCCGCGGAGTCCGCAAACCCGCTCCGCTCCGGAAACAGTTCGCGCCGCTCGTCGATCACCGCGACCCGCAAAGGCGCAAAGCCGCAGCCTCCGAGCGAAAGCCGCGCCGCAAGATCGCGCAAAAGCGTGGTCTTCCCCGCGCCCGGCGGCGAATAGATCAGCGAGGACGCAGGCAAGGTTTTTTCAAAATAAGAAACGAGCGCGTCCGCCGCGCCGCACACCTTACGCGGCAGGCGCAGGTTCACGCCGCAAAACGCGCCCGGATCCGGCTTCCAGTCGCGAAGGTGCGGATCGTAGAGCATCGCGCCGCAAAAGCCCGCGCGCAAGCCGGAGGGCGTGGTGAGATAGCCGCGCCGCAAAGGCTCCTCGTAGCGATACAGGCTTTGCTCGCACAAGCCGGAGATCAGCCGGTCCAGTTCCTCTTTGCGGATTTTCAGCGCGCGCCCCGGATTTTCCGCGATCCCGGACGCGCCGAGAAAGAAGTTTTCCCCGCCGCCGGTCACCGACGCGGGCAAGTCCACCCGCAGGCGGATCTCGTCGATACCGATCCGATCCCGGATGCGGAGAATCGGCGCGCGAAAGCGCTCCGGTAAATGAAAAATCGCTTCTTCCAATGCCTGCATTTTGTCCTCCGAAGCATTGTATGAAGCGATCAAAAGGAATATGAAACGCGCCCGCGCAAAGTCTTTTGCGCGGGCGCTTAAAAAATCAAAAGCTTATTCGGAAACCCGTTTTACGCTGACCATCGTGTGGATCGTACCGTTTTCCACGTAATCGTTCACGATCTGATCGACCACGTCCATGCCCTCGCGCACGGAACCGAACGCGGCGTAATTGCCGTTCAGATGCTCGGCGGAAGAGGCTTTCAACACGATAAAGAACTGGCAGGAGCCGGTGTCGTAACCGGTCGCACGCGCCAGGGAAACCACCCCGCGCTCGTGTTTTAAGGGGTTGTTTATGCCGTTTGCGGAAAACTCGCCTTTGATCGGATCGGTCCTGCCGGTGTTATCCCCGTTTTCGCTCGGATCGCCGCCCTGGATCACAAAACCGGGCTCCACGCGCTGGAATCTGAGTCCGTCGTAGAAGCCGGAATCGACCAGCTTCAAGAAATTTTCGACCGTAATCGGCGCAAGATCGGGATAGAGCTCCAAACGGATCAGCCCGCCGTTATCCATCAAAATATCCACGTATTCTTTGTTGCGAATCAGCTGTGCCAAGCTTTTTCCCTCCCCGGAGTTTGATTTCGTATCCTGCGCGCAGGACAAAAGCGCCGCGCTCAAAAGAACTGCAAAAAAGACGCATAAAAACCGTTTCATACTCTCACTTCCTGTGATACGAAAAATGTAAGATCAGCGTTCTCTCCCTGCCCGTTTCCGAATCCGCTCCCCGCAAAACCACGCCGTTTCCGGATAAAAGATCGGAAATCTCAGTTTCCCGCGCAGATCCGCGATAAACGATTTGATCCGCGCAAAGCACGATCAATTCGCCGCCGTTTAGCGCCACGCAGCCGCCTTTTCCGAGCACGAGCTCGTCGTCCTCGGTTTTTTCGGTCACGTAATGCAGATGCGCGCCGGAGAGTTTCTTTGCCTGTTCCAGCCGATAGGCGGGACTGTTTTCCTTTCGTTTTCGCTGGAAAAACATACCTGGTATCACCCCGCTTTTTCCCGGGATCTTAAAAGTACGGGAGGAGGGAAAAATGGATCAAAAAACGAATACGCGGCAAGAAAAGATGCTTGCGCGCGAAAACGCCCGCCGCAGTAAACGAAAGCTGCCAAAAAACACCGCTTTGTCGGGCAAGGTCGGCGAAACGCCGAAAACCGAAGCTTTTTATCCGCCGCACAACCCGCAAAACGTGACTTGACGCGATCTTATCCGACGATCCGTTTTTCGCGGCTTTTGAGGATGATCGACGCGATCAGAAGCACCGCCGCAAGCGCAAACCACACGTAAGCAACAAGGCAAACGGGCGCTCTGGACGCCGAAAAGGCGCCGAGCAAAAGGCTTTTCAAGACCGATTCTTCCAGCACCAGAGTCGAAAGATCGGCGCTTTGCAAAACCAAAACCACCGGCGCAAAGAAGAAGTTGGACGCGCAGAAAAACGGCGACGACACGGCAAAAAAGCGCTCGCTCGCGTCCTTTGGCGCCAGCAAAAGCGTGAAGATCAGCGTCAATACCGTCGCTCCGAGCGCGATCCAGAACGCGCCGCCGAGGGCGGTGCAGAGCCGCGTGAGTTTTTGCACGCGCGCGTTTTCGAACACGAGTTTCGCAAGGTTCTTGGAGATCGGGTTGAGATAACTTTCCGTCAGATACGCGCATTCCTCGGAGATCTGTTCGAGCGCGGTCTCGTTCAATTCAACGAGCTCGCCCGATTCGATCAGCGTTTCAAAATAGGCGCGCAATTCGTCGGCAAAGGGTTTGACGGGATATTCCGCGCGAGTCTCCCCGCCGATACCCCAGATCAGATCGAGCGCGTTTTTCGCACCGACAACGGAGCCGGAACGCAAAAGCTCCTCGTCCAGTCCGCGATACAAGACCTCTTCCGGGATCCCGTAGTACGGGCTTTCCTGCCAGAGTCTTTTTTCGGCGCTTTTCTTGACCTGCGCAAGGTACTCGTCCGTTACGATCTGCGAGGCGATTTGTTCGGTATCCAGCACGAAAAATTTACAGGCCGCGGACAAAACGCAAAAAAGCGCGGAGCCTGCAAACAAAACGGCGCAAAGCACAAACAGTGCTTTGAGATAGACGGGACGTTTAGCGTTCGGCATATTCCCTCCAGGTGGCTCCGCTGATCAAAGTCGCGTGCAGTCCGAGCCGTTCTTCTTTGAAACTGAAGGCGTTTTCTCGCGGATAACAGGTATAAAGGAAGATCGATTCCTCGCCGTCGGCAACGTCCAGCGGAGTAACGTCCCGATAGTTGAAGATCACCACGTCGTCCACCCGGTACACGTAGGTGCCCCAAAGCGCATCGACGGTGATCAGCACTTCCTCGCCGTTTTCAAAGCGCGCGGCAGCGTCCTCCAATTCATAGAAATGGCGGTTCACGTGCGCCGAGAGCACCACCTTGCCGTTTTGCCCGGACAGACGGGACATCTGAAATTGACCGGCGCCCTTTGCCAAAATCTCCGGCGAATCGCCGTAATAGACCGGAATATCCCGGACCTGAAAGCCGGAGATATTCAAAGTCGCCCATTGCTTGCCGTAATTCGGCATCACAAAACTGCCTTCCAGATATTCCGATTCCGGTTCGACCGGCAGGATCAGCTGCGGCGCGTCGGAGGGATCCTCCGCGACCGTCGTATCGTTCTGCCGGAACAACATTGAAAAATAGGAATTGTAAACGCTTTCGGCGCGGATCACCTGCGCCGCCCAAAGGGTGAGCAAAACGACCCCGGCGAAGAATAACAAAAAAGGCGCGGTGAGAGCCGCGCCTTTTTTCAGATTGAACTTTCCGGTCTTCATGCAGCCGTCGCAGCTTTGCGTCTACGCAGAACCACGACCACGGCGGCAACGGCGAAGAGCGCGACTGCCGCGATCAAAAGGATCGTGCTCGGGGTGAAGAATTCACCGGTGCGAGCGGGCAGTGGAGCGTCAACATCAAGCACCGCGACCTGGGAACCGTCCGCCTTGGAGAGAACGACCTGGATGTCGCCTTCATGGACGGGGTTGGGGGACGCTTTGATCACGTAGGTGGAACCGGTGATCGCGCAGAACTGATCCAACGCGGTCATCACGGCGTCACGCTGAGCGGCGGTGTAGAGATCCAAGGAAGCGCCCTTATCGTCCGCGAACTGCGCGCGCAGATTGACGAGAACGTCATAGAGCTGGTCGCATTCGGCTTCCGTCAAATCATATTGAGAAATAACGTTTTCCGCCAGAACGTAGTGCAGAGACTGATACTTAGAGGGCAGTTCCGCCTTCAGATAGCTCAACAGATCCTGTTTGCTTTTCGCGGCGACAGGAAGAACGCAGGCCGATAAAAAGAGAACGGATAACAAGACACAAATGATTTTTTTCATAACAACCTCACTTCTTTCCGAATAGTAGAAATAATACTACTATCGCAGTATACCATTGAATGGGTTCTTTGTCAAGGGGATTTTATAAAAATTTCAAAAAACTTTAAGCCGTCACTTGCGAGGCAAACGGAAAGAGTTCCACGTTCCAGCCTGCCAGATATTTTGCAAGCTGCAAAAGGTCGGCAAGCGAAATTTGTCCGTCTCCGGTCATATCGCAATTTAAGATCCGCGGGCAGAAATCCCATCCGGCGATATACTTGGCAAGCGCGGTCAGATCGCCGATCTCCACCTCGCCCTCTCCACGCACCTGACCGGGCATCGGCGTGCTGTTCACAAAGGCAAATTCCCCGGTGCCGTCCGTTTCGAAATACAGTCGCAGCGCGGGCGAGCCGAACAGATCGCTCCCAAGCAGGATATCGGATTCTAAAAATTCCGGCCTGGCGTCCGGGGTTACCCGGAACACAAACAGGTTTTCATCCGAAAGTCCGTCCGGGATCGGCGCGGAATAATAGGCGTTGACGGCAAAGGGCTCGGTCACGACCGTGTTCTTTTTCGGTGTGATCGAATAGTCGTAGAGCGCGACGGTATCCGAATCCGCAAGGTAGCGTTTCAGATTGTCGAGCGCCGCGCCGGAATCCGTGCGATCCGCGTGGAATTCGCTCATATTCGGGATCGTCCCCGTGATGCTCACGTCGTTGAAAAAATCGGTCGTGATGTCGAGCGTCGCAAAACGGACGGAAAAGTTTTTCGCATAGGTGCTGGCGACGGTCCGGTTGATCCCGTAGATCGTGAAATCTTCTTTTAGATACGTAATGGCGTCCGAGCCCTCGCTGCCCTGCAGGTAGCCGAAAGCCTCCGCCCCGATCTCGTAAACGCCCTCGCGCAGCACCACGCTGTCAAGCCTGGGACAGTTGAAGAAGGCGTCCATCCCGATCGAGACCTGCGACTCGTCGCGGATCACGACCTCGCTGAGCATCGTGCAGGAGAAAAACGCATAGTTGCCGATCTCCTCGATGCTCATGGGGAATTTCACCTTGCGCAGATCGGTGCAGTTCTCGAACGCGCCGCGGTTCTGACCGGCGGGATCGCCGGATTCGATCACGCGCAGAGTTTTCGGAAAAGTGACGCGTCTTAAATAACTCGCGTCGCAAAACGCCTGCACGCCGATCTCGGTCACGCCGTTCGGCAACACGATCGTTTCCCTCCGGTCCGCCGGCGGATATAATACGACCTTCGTACCGTCGGAGGTGAAGAGGATCCCGTTTTCCACACGGAAATACTCGTTTTCGCCCGACAGCGCGATCGACTCGAGCGCGTAGCAGTTCTGCAGGCAATCCGCGGAAAAGTTCACGAGCGTGCTCGGCAAGGTCAAAGAGGTGATCTGCGAGTCGTTTTCACAGTAGATCCCGCGCACGGCAACGCTCGTGACCGGCAAGCCCTCGATGAAATCCGGGATCGTTTCCGGCCCGCCGAGGCCGCAGTAGGACACGATCTCCGCTTCCGTACCGGACGCGATCTTGTTATAGCCGAAGGTCCCGGCGTAGCCGTAAGGCTCCGGCTGCGCGGCGAAGACCCCCAAAACGCAGGGGAAAACGAGCGCAAAGCAAAGCACGAATACCGATAAGCGTTTCATAGGCTCCTCCCGTTATCAAATCACAAGATGATTATAACAGACGCGTCCGCGCCGCGCAAGAGAAAGAATTCAATTTTCCGTTCCGTTTTTTCCCTGTTCGCCGGGGATCCCGAGCGCGGAGAAGCACAACAGCAATAAAAGTCCCGTCTGCACCCAGAACAGAGAAAAATCCACCAGGTTCGCCAAAGCGACCGTAAGGCACAAAATCAGAAGAAATCCGGCGTAAGGCTTGAACGCCGGGTCTTTCGCGCGGCGCACGGCAAGCCGCAGGCGATTCAAAAACAAAAACGCAAAGAACAAAAACCCGCAAACGCCGACGGAAAGCAGGATTTCCAAAAAGAAATTGTGGCAATGCGGCTGGGAATCCAAGGGAATGATCCCGCGCACGTTCCAGAACGCTTTGGAGCTGCGCTCCCAAAGTGGCTGAAAGCTTAAAAGCCCTCGCCCGAACAGCAAGGTGAACGGATCCGCGCCGAGCGCTTCCAGCGCAAGTTTCCATAACTGCGTGCGCTCGATGATCACGTAAAGCGCCGAATAATAAGTGGAAACGTGATCGCGCAGGGTGTAAACGAGCGTCGCGCCCGCCGTGAACACACCGCAGGCGGTGCCGAAGGTCTTGTAATAGCCGAAAAACAATAACAGAAGCATCACGCCGACGATCGTGCCGACCTGGGCGGCGCGGCAGGCGGTGGAATGTAAGAAAAAGATATTGCAAAGAATGGAAAAAAGATAGAAAAACGGCTTGTGGCGCCAGAAGGTCTGCAGGATCCGGAAGACCGCAAACAAGATCAGCATGGACAATAAAAGCCCGTAGTAATTCGCGTTTGCCATCGGCAGAAAATAACTGCGCTCCCACTCTTCCCGGGACAATAAAAAGCGCGGGACAAGCTGCAAAAACCCGCTGATCAGCCCGCAGTACAGGCACAGATCCAGCATCCGCGCAAATCGCCGGCGCGTCATAAACGAGCGCACCCAGAATGCGGGAAGCAAAAAAATCGAGATGCCCGCGATCAATCCCGCGGATAAGTAATTGCCCCGGATGACCGAAATCAGAATCTCGAACGCCAAAAAGCCCCAGACGCACACCGCAAACCATTTCGGCTGCAGCGCAAGCTTGAGTTTATCCGGGGAAAGCAAGAGGAAAAACGCGTAAAAGAGCGTCAAAAGCGCGCAGAGCGCCCAATGGAGAAAGATCGACGCGATCAGCAAAACAAGGGCAGTATCTTCAAAAGACCTGCCCAACCCCGTATAGGCGCGAAAGCGCACGATCAGGGAGTGTCGCCGATGCATATCCTCGCCTTTCCCGGTTACGGTCCGCGGTCAGTCAAACCACGCGGACGCTTCTTCTTGCAAGCGTTTCAGTCCCGCGCACGCCTGATCTTTTTTCTCTTTCGTGCAGAAAAGATACAGTTTGCACTTCGGTTCGGTGCCGGAGGGGCGCAGCATCACCTTTTCGCCCGTATCCGTTTCAAAGCTCAACACGTCCGCGCGCGGCAGACCGGTATCCGAAACGCCGGAGGCGTCCCGGATCGTGCCGGCAAGATAATCGCACACGCGCACGACTTTTTGCCCGCACAGCGTATCCGGCGGCGAAAGGCGCAATTCTTCCATGCGCGCGCGAGCCTTTTGCGCTTGTGACGCGTTCTGATATTCTACGTTGATCAAAGCCGTCTGCGCGTATCCGTAGCGGCAATAGAGCGCCTCGAGCGCGTCGGAAAGCGAAAAGGCGCTTGCGTGATAGTCCCGCGCCATCTCGCAGATGCGCGCGCAGGCTTCGCAGGCGTCCTTATCGCGGACCCGGTCGGACGACAAATAGCCGTAGCTTTCTTCAAAGCCGAGCAAAAACTCGTTTGAGCGGTTTTCTTTTGCCAGACCCTCCACAAAGGTGCCGATATACTTGAACCCCGTCAGCACCCGCTTCATTTCCACGCCGTAAGACCGCGCGATCGGGTCGGCAAGCGGGGTGGAAACGATCGTGGTGCAGGCGTACGCCGGGCGGCGCTTGTTTGCCCGGCACAAGAAATCCAAAAGCAAAAGCCCCGTTTCATTGCCGGTCAGCAGGCGAAAGTTTCCCGCCTTATCCGGCACGGCGATCCCCACGCGGTCGCAGTCGGGATCGGTCGCAAGCACCAGATCGGCGCGTTTTTCTTCGGCAAGCGCGATCGCAAGCTTCAGCGCCTCGGGCAGTTCGGGATTCGGGCGCGGGCAGGTCGGGAAATTCCCGTCGTGCCTTGCCTGCTCATCTACGAGATACACCTTGGAAAAGCCGAGATCGGAAAGTGCGCGCGGCACGAATTCCAGCCCCGTACCGTTGAGCGGCGAATAGACGATCGAAAAATCAGCTTGCGTTCCGATCCGTTCCGGCAAAAGCGCCTTTTGCTTCAGATCGGAAAAATACGCGTCGAACACGCTCTCCGGGATCGTTTCGATCGACCCGCGGGAGGACTCTCCGATCGGCTCGAAATAATCGTGTTTGCGCATCGCCTTTTCCACGGCGTGCGCGTCGGCGTCCAACAGCTGACAGCCGTCCGCCCCGTAGGCCTTATACCCGTTGTATTCCTTCGGGTTGTGGCTTGCCGTGATGCACACGCCGGCGTCGGCGCCGAGCGCGCGGATGGAAAAGGACAGAAACGGGACCGGGACCGGGCGCGGCGCAAGATACACCTTTCCGCCGCGGCCGCAAAGCACCTGCGCCGTGCGGTGCGCAAAATCCGCGCTGTGGTTTCGCGTGTCGTAGGCGATCACGAAAGCGGGCGACGCAGCCTTTTGCGCGATATGGTCATACAAGCCGTTGGTCGCGCGGGACACGGTATAGAGGTTCATCCGGGCGCTGCCCGCCCCCATCACGCCGCGCAGGCCCGCGGTCCCGAACGCAAGTTCGCTCCCGAATCGCGCCGCGATCTCCGACGGATCGTGTTCGATCTCTTGGATCTCGCGGGCAAATTCCGGATCCGCGGCGGCAAAAGCGCGCATGGCGCGGCAGGCGTTTTCCATAGTCCCTCTTTATGCGGTTTTTTTACAGATATTTCGCGGCTTCTTCGTCTGCGAAGATATAGGCGTCGGGGTGCAGCTGCAGCACGCTTGCCGGAACTTCTTCGGTGACCGGACCGTTGACCGTTTTGGCGACGATCTCCGCTTTCGAGTCGCCGAGCGCGATCAGAATCAGTCTGCGCGCGTTCATCACGGTGCGGATGCCCATGGTGACCGCTTCCTTCGGCACCTCGTCCTTGGTGGCGAAGAAGCGCGAATTGGCCTCGATCGTGGACTCGGTCAGGCGCACCTTATGCGTGAGCGCGCCAAAGGGCGTACCCGGCTCGTTGAAGCCGATGTGGCCGTTTCTGCCGATCCCCAGAAGCTGCATATCGATCCCGCCGCAAGCGGCGATCGCGGCTTCGTACGCGTCCAGCTCCTCCTGCCCGATCTTCAGCCCGGAGGGAATATGCACCTTTGCCGGATCCAGATCGATCGATTGGAACAGGTTGTGATCCATAAAATAGCGATAGGACTGATTGTGCGTGGGTTCCAGCCCCACGTATTCGTCCAGATTGAAGGTCGTGACGTTTTGGAAACTGATCCGTTTGTTCTGCACGCGGGCGATCAGCTCGGCGTACAGCTCGAGCGGCGTGGAGCCGGTGGCAAAGCCCAAAACGGCGTCGGGCTTGCGATTCAATACTTCTTCATAAAGATCGGCGGCACGGGAGGCGATATTCTTGCTCGAATCGATAATGACTTTCATAAGGATCCCTTCTTTTCCGGAAAGGCAGGGCGCACTTTCCCATTTAGATTAGTTTTAGTCTAAATATTATATAAATGTTTCCTGTTTTTGTCAACTCTGCGGCGGCGCGGGAAAAACTTGCGCAAGCGCTTTCTTTGTGGTATATTAGTTTTGATTCTACGGGGAGGTGAGCGCGTGAGGATCATAGAGGCTGCCGATACGGCATTTTCCGGAAAAACCGCGCTCTGCCTCGGCAATTTCGACGGGTTTCACCGCGCGCACCGGACCTTGCTTTTGCGCGCGGCGGACTTTGCCCGCGCGCAGAAGCTGAATTTTGCCGTTTTCACCTTTTCCCCGCCGATTCCAAACGAGTTTCCCCTCTCCACGCAAGAAGAAAAGTTCGACTTTTTCCGGGATTTGGGCGTGGAAGTGCTGTTTTGCGCGCCGTTTGAGCGCCTGCGCGCGCTCCCGCCGGAGGTCTTTATCCGCGATTATCTCTTACGCCGGTTTTGCGCAAGCGCCGTTTTCTGCGGCTACGATTATACCTTCGGGCGCGATCGCGCGGGGAACGTCGATACCCTGAACGCCGCGCTTCAGCCTTACGGCGTTGTTCTGAACGTCTTGGAAAAACAAACGATCGACGGGATCGCGATCTCCTCGTCCGAGATCCGCCGGCTGATCCGGGACCGGGAATACGAGCGCGCCGAACTCTTTTTCGGCCATCCGATCCCGAAATCCGTACAGGAGCGTTTATGAAAAACAAAATCCGCGTTTTTCCCCTTGCCGCCCGCTTGACGGCAGGGCTTTTTGCGCTTCTGTTCGTCTTTTGCTTTCTGCCGCGCGTCCGCGCCGCCGGCAGCGTGTACGAGCCGCCGCAGATCTCCACCGCCCACGCGCTGATCCGCAATCTGGACTACGATCTCACGCTCTACGACAAAGCCGGCGCGGATCTCGTGTATCCCGCGGGCTTTGCCAAGATCATGTCCGCCATTCTGTTTTACGAATATCTGAACAACGTCGTATCCCCCGCCCCCGTGACTGTGCTTTCCTCGGACGATCTGTCCGGCGGCGGGATCGGGCTCAAAGCGGACGAAGTGTTGGAATACACCGATCTTTTGAACGCTTTCGTCGTCGGGAGCGCCAACGACGCGGGCATGGTGCTCGCGCGCGTCGTCGGCGGCAGCGTGCCGCTGTTCGTGGAAAAGATGAATGAGCGCGCCAAAGAACTCGGTGCGCAGAACACGCATTTCGAGAATCCGACCGGGCTGCACAACGCAAACGCCCGCACCACGCTTGCCGATATGTTTCTGATCTGCAAAAGCGCCTACCGGATCGACGCTTATATGAAAGCCTCCTCGCTTTCCCTTTTCGACGTGCCCGCCACGAATTTGACCGACAAGACCCGCCGCCTGCGCAACCAGAATCAATTAGTTATTAACCGCGCGTCCAACACCTATTACGTCAAGGGCGCGATGGGCATCAACCTCGGTTACACCGCGGAAAGCGGCTATTGTCTGTGTTCCGTGAAAGAAGAAAACGGCGTCGCCAACCTCTTGCTGCTCTCCGGCGGCTCGAGAGACTCCTCCGGCGAAAACCTCACGCTCACCGACGCCAAGACCCTGTTCGAATACGTGGGCAAGGCGTTCACCGTGGAGACCGTGTTGGAAAAGAACGCCGTCGTGAAAGAAATGCCCGTGGCGCTTTCTTCCAATCAGGATCACGTGCTGCTCGTCGCCGCAAGCGACGTGAAGGCGATCCTGCCCGTCGGCTACAACGGGCAGACCGACCTGGAAAACCGCATCACGCTCTCCGCCGAAACGCTCTCCGCGCCGATCGTGGAGGGCACCTCCTACGGGGTGTGCGAGATCTATTACCAAGGCGAGCGGATCGGCGCCACGGAACTCGTCGCCCAGCAAAGCGTGGCGCGTTCCACTTCGCTGTTTTTATTGAGCGGGATCGAAAACTTCCTCCAGCTGCCCGCCGTGCGCGTCGTCCTGATCGTACTGCTCATTTTATTATTGCTGCTGCTCGTCGCCTGCCTGATCCTCATCACCGTGCAAAGATGGCGGCAAACCGGGCTTTCCGCCAAAGAGCGCCGCGCGATCAAACAAAAGCAAAAGGCGCTCGTCCGCGCCGAGAAAAACCGGCAGTATAACGATTTCGTCGCCCTGCGCCGCGCCCGCCGCGCCAGAAAAGA